>NZ_JABUZE010000106.1:30181-43053 GCF_014897805.1 Halomonas sp. 3F2F | reverse complement strand
TTACGGAAAAAGTAACTCGATAACTTTTGCATAACCACTTAGTATTTTTTAGCGACGCGCCATTCCTGATGATTCATTGGAAGCAGTTTGCGTGATAGGCCATAATAGCTCGTATCATTTGGTAGCTTTAATCTTAGATCAGTGGTGTCCACATGAATCAATGTTTTTCTCATATACTCATGTGACCCACTCGTATTGACTTTGACTATCTCGTACTTAAACGGTGGGTGTTCAAATGGGTGATTTCTAGCCAGATAAAATTTATAAAACTTGATCACGACGCCCATATAGCTATTGGCAGTAGATCTAGCTATATCTCCATTTTTATATGCTTCACGAAGGTGCTTCTTGAACCCATAGGTAGGCCTTTTTCTAAGGGCGGCAGGCATAGTGTCCCAAGCCATGCCTATATTATTTAGGAATGTGAAATAGTGAAGTAATGCCTGGGCTTGAGTGTTAACCGCTTTCTTACGCAAATTGGCTTTTAAATGGATCAGCCAAATATTCGCGACTCTAATGCTGCTACCGTCCTCCTTGTATAAGAGAGGAAGTTTGCCTAGAGAATTGCCAGATCCTTCAAAGCATATTGATAGCTCTCCGGTGCCGCTATCAATCTTTCTGTTAATTGACTGATCTACAACAAAGTCAGGAACTTCCCATAGCACTATGCCCACGCAAGCCTCCATGCCGTAATTTCACCATTTCTCAGATTTTATACGTAACAATCGTATTCAATAGAAAAATCGTAACAGTGCGCGATCTGGATCGCCAGCGTGCACCACGCTAGTGGCCTGCTTAATCAGCTTGCGAATCACTGCCAGTTGCCCTCGCGCCTTGGGGCGCGGCATCAGTTTCCACTGCTGCGGCACAATGGGTAGCCGATCTAGCCGCCACTGTTTATCGGCAGGATCGTAGGCTTCGGGCGGGGCTTGTTCTAGCAAGTGGCCTAGGCACCAAGTGACGGTGGTGTCGCCGCAGGTCATAGCGCCATCCTGGCGTTTTGCGCTGCCGGGCAGCGCGTCGGCTATGGCCCGTGCAAGGCTGGGTTTCTCGGCGATAATCAAGCGCATACAGTGTCTAGCCCTGTCTGGTAACAACAAGTTGCCATCTTAGCAGAACCCGCAACAGGTTAGCGTGTAGCTCGTGTGATAGATGGCTAGTGAGTTGTTTTGTAAATGGATGAATTTATTGTTGTGTATAGTTTTTGTATAAAATTAACAAATTGAGTAAGCTGTCAAAAAGCAATTAATGAGGCGATTTTCATGCGCGAGCGCGGCAGAACACGACGTTTATTGGGTCTGGGTGCCCGCACGGGCGGGGCGTTGCTGAAAACTCGTCTAGGTGGTCAAGCGGACTGGCGGGCGCTTGGTGAAGCGCTGTTTGAAGGGCTTTCGGAGCTGAAAGGTCCGGCCATGAAGCTGGCGCAAATTATGTCCCAGTGGGATGACCTACTGCCCCCAGACCTGGCTAATGAGCTTGCTCGCTTGCAGCGTCAAGCAGAACCAATGCCTTGGCCGCGTATCCGTGAAGCGTTGGTGCTGCAATATGGCGATATTGATCAGTACTTTAGCGATATAGAAGAGCGCCCGTTTGCCAGCGCTTCCATGGGGCAGGTGCATAAAGCCGTCACCCAAGTAGGTGAAACCGTGGTGCTGAAAGTGCAGTACCCAGGGCTTGCGGATGTGTTGGAAAGCGATCTTAAGCAGGTAAAACGGATCATGAGCTTGGGTCGCTGGTTCAAAGTACCCCAAGCGCGTTTGGATGCGCTGTTTGAAGAGTTGGCGGCGGGGCTGCGTGAAGAGTTGGATTATCACGCAGAAGCACGAGCTCTGGCTCGCTATCGCGAGCGGTATCAGGATAATCCTCAACTGGTCATACCCGAACCACTGTTTGAGTTATCTGGCCAGCATGTCCTTGCTATGCGCTTTGTAGACGGTACACCGCTGCGGGATTTAGAAAGCACCGATGATGGCACTCGTCAGAAAGTGGCCGTGGCGTTGGCTGATTGGATTACCGAGGAGCTGTTTACCTACGGTGAACTGCATGCCGACCCCCACGCCGGTAACTTCGCGGCGGATGCTGAAGGTCGCCTGATCATCTACGATTTTGGTGCAGTGATACCGGTGCCCGAAGCGCGCCTAAAAGCCATGATGCAGCTATTAGATGCCACCTTGGCGCAAGACCCGATGGCAATGGATGATGCGTTAATGAAAATGGGCGGCCGCCAGGGGCAGGGTGCGCCGCTGGCGCTTTATCGAGAGTCCGCTGAGTGCGTGTCACCACTATTCTGCCCTGGTGAGCAGGACTTCAGCGATGTGCGGGTACACCGTCGCCTGCGCGAGCTAACGCCCAAAGTGTGGGCTGCCATGGATCGACTGCAACCACCTGCGGATACCTTGCTGCTCTCCCGGGCACTGAATGGGCACTACTGGAACTTAGTACGTCTGCAAGCGCGTCTTGATATGCATAGCCGCACCGAGCCACTGCTAGCCTGGGCGCGTAGTCGCTAACTAATTGCCGCTGCGGGAGCGCCGCCTGTCATGCTAGACTATTGCGCTTTTCAATAGCGTTTTGAAGACAGTGGAGACGGCAATGCTGGCGGTATGGGTCGATCAACTGCTGGGATTTGCCTCTGGGGCACTCTCGGCAATTAGGAAACAGGAACACTACCCCGATTTTATGACCTGGGTACGTGACGAAGGCGCAGATTCGTTTAATGGCGATGTGGCAACTGCCCAGGCGCTTGCGCCTATTTTATGGTCGCAAACGCCGCTAGAACGGCTTAATTTTGCGAACGAACCGTTGGCTACCCCAGGGCGCAACGAACCTTGCTGGTGTGATTCAGGACGTAAATTCAAACAGTGCTGCTACCGCGTTGACTTCCCCACGGATATCCCTGAGCAGATGATGTGGATGCTTTCCCTGCGTGAGTGGAAAGGCGCAACGCTAAAAGCGGCGCTGGAAAGCCAGCAAGCACCTGCCCAGGCGTTATTAGAAGCCGGGTTGATTGCTGCTGAAAGCGGTCAAACCGGTCGTTCAATGCAGATTCTTGAGTCACTGTTCGACGGCAGTGATTGGTCGCGCTTGCCGGAGCAGGCCGAACCTGCGTTTGAAATTCTGTTAGATATTTATCAAGAGCGCGGTTTTACCCGCAAGCGTGCTGACCTGCTTGATGACGTTATGGAACGCGGCCCACTGTTTTTACGTGGCGTGGCGCTTGAGCGGTTGTGCCTCATGCACCTGGATAACGACGACTTAGACAGCGCCCGCGCTGCGTTCGTGAAAGCCCAGCAGGCGCTACCGGATTCGCCGACACTAGCCTACATTGAAGCCATGTTGCTGCTGCATGAAGGTCATGAGGAAGAGGCCAAAGAGCGAGCTAACTTCTGGTACCGCCGCTTGGTTCGCCAGGGCGACTTGGATGAAGAGCAGCTCGAATTCCTGGCAGCGCTGGCTGAAAATCCTGGTGCTACCTTGGCCGACCAGTTGTTGAGCGCCGAAGAAGATATGGCGACGCCGCTGGTATCGCTACAGGCGCTGTTGGCTGCACTTCCTATCGCACCGAAGCTGACCATTGAGCAAGATGCCGATTCCGGTAGGTTGCACTACACCACCACTGCTCGTGAAGAAACCCTGTTTGCGGCTTGGCACGAACAGTTTCAGGTCATGGTCGATGAAGAGGTCGCCTTGGGCTTTCGCGATGACCCCTGGGGTAACGCGATAGAGTGGATGTCTGAGCTATGTGCTCACCCAGAATGGTTGGATGCCCCCCAGGTAGTGCAAGATGTAACGTTAGCACTGACTAGCCGCTTTGGTAGCCTGCCGTGGATGGCACCGAGCTTGCTGGAACCGCTGGCACTGCGCCTTTCTCGCTGGCTTGAGCAGGCCCGTGCAGCCGGTGACGGCAGCCTGTGTTGGGACGATGCCGATAACGCCATGCTACTGCGCACCGGCCTTGCGCTGGTGGTGGGGATGGAGCGCGGCGCGCGCCAGCACTCCCGCGAGTTGGCCGAAGAGCTGCTAGCCATAGACCAGGAAGATAGCCTTGGCTTAAGAGAGTTAGTACTTGATCAATTGCTGCGTGATGACCGCAATGAAGAAGCGTTAGCGCTCACTGATGAGCCCCAAAAAGATGATGGCTCTTTAGAGTTGGGGTTATTAATGGGCCGTACACTGGCGCTGTATCGATTGGAAAAGCACGATGCCGCTGAAGCAGCGCTGGCGGATGTGGTCGCTCATAATCGTCATGCGATAGAGCTGTTATGTGCCGAGAACCCGCGGCCTTCAATGCCTCACGCGGATGGTCAGGTCGATCCCGGCTCCCGTGCGGAAGCGTGGCAGTATCGTACATTGATGCGTGACCAGTGGCGCACCACGCCAGGCGCGCTGGCGTGGTTGGCGGATCACCGCTAGCTTTATTTTGCCTCTGCGATCACTGGGGTAGGCACCAACTGCTTATCCCGGCTGATCCAGATGGCTAGCAGAATGGCGGGTAAACCGAGCAGAGTGGCCACTATGAAGAAAGTGGTGTATCCCTGAGCCGTAACAACCAGCCCGCCAAAACCGCTCAGAAACTTCCCTGGTAACGTCATTAGCGACGAAAACAGTGCGTATTGGGTGGCGGTATAAGCCCGCGACGTTAAGCTGGAAAGAAACGCAATAAAGACAGCGCTGGCTAAGCCATTGGCAAGATTATCGCCAATAATGGTGACGACCAGCATGGGGAGTTGGTTACCTATCAACGCTAACGCGGCAAACAGCAGGTTGGTCACCATGACAAAGCCTGCGCCAATGATCAGCAGTGGCCCAATGCCGTAGCGAGCAACCAGCAAGCCGCCAAGAATGCCCCCCGTTATACTCATGGCAATACCAAAAATATTGGTGACGTTGGCGATGGTGGCCAGTGAAAAGCCTAAATCGATATACAGCGGATTTGCCATAGAGGCCATGGCAAGGTCGCTAATTCGGAACACCGCGATAAACACTAAAATGCCCAACGCCTTCGCCCCATAGCGGCGGAAGAAGTCGGTAAAAGGGCACACAATGGCGCCAATCACCCAAGCACCTAGACGTCGCAAAGCTTTCGGTTGGCCACGGCTGGCACGAATGAAGGCGCGTACCTTGGGTTCGTGAATGAGCTGAACCGTCAGCGAGGCGCGCTTTGGTTCAGGTCGAATCAGCACGGTGAGCACGCCAATGCCCACAAGCGCCGCCATACACAGATACGCGGCGTTCCAGGAAATCGCTGATGCCACATACAGCGCCCCGGCACCTGCCGCTAACAGCCCACCGCGGTAACCGATAATGTAAGTAGAGGCCATCGCTGCTTGTACATCGTCATCCGCGGATTCGATGCGATACGCGTCAATGGCGATATCCTGGGTGGCCGAGCCAAAAGCTATCAACAGCGCAAAGGCGGCTACCCAGCCTAGGTTGCCTACTGGGCTGACTCCCGCTAAGCCAATTAGCCCTGCCGCAATCATCCCCTGGGCAAGCAGCATCCAGCCACGCCGCTGGCCAAGCGTGCGGGTTAAGATCGGCAGGGCAAGTCGGTCAACGATAGGTGCCCAAAAAAACTTGATTGAGTAGAGCATGCCAATCCAGGCGAAGAAGCCAATGGCGGCCACTTCAACGCCGTCACTGCGTAGCCATGCAGAGAGAGTCGAAAACACCAGCAAAAAAGGTAAGCCTGCTGAAAAACCTAGAAACAGCATGGTGATAACAGGTGCACGACAGTAAATACCTAGCGCATCCAGCCAGCTGCGCTGGGGAGTAGGGGTGGGCATGTTGGTTAACACTCCAGGAAAGAAAACGTCTGCATCGAGGCCCGCTAAAAACCGCTCAGTGGTAGACTAGGCCTGATATCCATGACAAAGCCGATAGCTTACCGGAGAGGAGTTTTCAATGTCGATTACAGCCCATCAAGTAGTCACTTTACACTACGTGTTAAGCGATGTGCTTAGCGATGGCAGTACCCGCGTGCTAGATGACTCCAACGCGCGTGATAAGCCCTTAGAGTACCTCCATGGACACGCTAATATTTTGCCCGGTTTAGAGAGTGCTCTGGAAGATAAAGCCGCTGGAGATGAGCTGCGTGTCACGCTTGCGCCTGCTGATGCCTACGGCATCCGTAATGAAGACTTGGTGCAACAGGTGAGTCGTGCATCGTTTGGCAGCGCAGCGCTTGAACCCGGTAGCCGTTTCCAAACAGAAGGTGAAGCAGGCCCGCAAATTGTCACGGTGATGAGTATTGATGGGGACATGGTAACGGTCGATACAAATCATCCGCTGGCAGGCCATACGCTTCGCTATCAAGTAAACGTGCTGGATGTGCGTGATGCGACCCGTGCAGAGCTGGCGAAAGGCCACCCTCTACCGCCGGGAACCGAACACAGCAAAGTAGAAGATCGAAAAGTGCTTTAGCAGCAAGTTTTAGGGGCTTTAAGTTTCACAGACTTTAAGTTTCACAGGCCTTAAATCTTCAGCGTGCTCAAAATTGACAGTGTATTTTAAAGCTGCAGCGTATTTTAAGCGTTAAAAACTGACCCATATCAAGTTCCTGATGGGCCGCAAATAACCCCGCTGAAAAGCTTGACCCAGGTCAGCTTCCTGCCGCGATTAACGCACTAGGATGGTGTCATACATCACGGCAGGAGGGGATCACCATGTATTGGGATGATGCTGTTATTTTCGGTCTAGTTACTGTCGCGTTAATGATTGCTTTTATGGTTGGTTGGGTAGGTTTTATTGTACGCGACCACCTCCGTAAGGATGAACGTAAAAAGCATTAACGCCGTTGTGGTGACCGTCGTCAGGGGAGGGAGCTTGCTTTTAACAGCGAGCTTCCTGTTGCCGGCCCAGTTGGGTCGGCTTTTTTATTAATTAAAACTATGTTTTCGAGTATTCGCATTAATCGTCTGGTAAAGTACCTAGTTGTACAATAAGGCATTGTACCGCAAGGAAGCCATTTGCCATGAATGCTGCTAATTCAATCGTTGCCATACGCTGTTGCGCTCATCATTATCCCAAAGCTAGTGTTGCCTGTATTCTTCTATTACTTAGCTGGCTATCAATGCCTGTCTATGCTCAAGCATTAAGCATAATTAATGGTGAAAAAACCACAGCACTCTCTCTTAATGAGTTGCGCCAACAATCTACGATTACCTCGCCAGTATTTGATCCTTTTCAAGGCCGAGAACTAGAGATGCATGGGCTTGAATTCCGTCGCTTTCTCATTAATCAGTTTGGCGAAGTTCCTCCCGCATTGCACTTTACGACATGGGATGATTACGAAGTGACGTTAGATGGCTGGGATGATCCTAAGTGGTTAATGGTCACGGCAGAGAGTGGAGAGCCACTTACATTGCGTTCGCGGGGGCCATTGCGGCTGGTTGATCTGGCTTATAATGATCAGCGTGATATCAAGAGCCTGCGTGAGTTCAACGACTGGATATGGATGATTCGAAGTATCGAGGCCCGTTGGTGATCATTGAGCCGCCGCCTTCTCCACCTGCCGTACCACTGCCACCCCCCGTTCCTTTCGCTAGGAAGCGCCGCTATGTAACGTGGTTATCATTGAGCCTCATGAGTTTTATGGCATTGATGGTAGTTATTGTTTATGAGGCGCGCTGGGTATATCCCGAAATACAGGCTTACTTCAGCCAGACAGGCAATTTGACAGGGCAGCAATTGGCTACCAGGTCTCGGGCATATTTACAGCTCGCCCAACAACATTTGTTAAGCGAACAGCCCTTTGACGATGAACAGCGACAAACGGTTAGGCTTAATCTCGATCTTGCCTATGGGCTAATTGATGTCGAGGTATATCGTCAAAGGTACAGCTGTACCCAGCCGAGTTTACAAACCCTCAATTTACTAACAGAGCGCCTTACAGAAACTACCGTGACACCGTTTGATGCTGCAGCTGAACTGTTGGGCCCAATTGATTGTTTAACGAACATTGAGATGAATCAGCTCGACCTGCGTGGTATGGCAATTAATGAGTTTTCCGAAAGCACCCGACGGTATAATCAGATTCTCACCTATTCGAGCATGGTGATTTTTGCACTAGGGCTGCTGTTTTGGGTAATGCATGAGCGTCAGTTACGGCGTACAGAGCATGCGACTAAGCAAACCATAGCCTGGATGCAGCATGCGATGCGTGATCCGCTGACGGGGATAGGTAACCGCAGTGCGCTGCATCAGGATGTCGCTACCAAAGAAGGGGCTGCGCTTGCTTTGATCTTGGTCGATATCGACTTCTTTAAGCAGTACAACGATTCACTGGGGCATCCTGAGGGGGATCAACTGTTACGGCGCTTAGCCAGTCTGCTGAAATATGTACTGGGAGCAGAGGCAAAACTATACCGATTAGGCGGGGATGAGTTTGCCGCAGTATTGCCTTGTGATGATGATGCGTTATTGATTGGCTACTGTGATCAATTAACGTCTGTTTTAGAGCAGGCTGATTTCAAACACCCCGCGCATCCGCACAATGAAAGGGTCACCTTGAGTATTGGTGCAGTGTGCTTTACCGCAGGGGATGCCACCTTTCCAAGTGCCTATAAAGCTGCTGATAAGGCGCTTTACCGAGTAAAGAGCGCAGGCCGTAATGGTTGGCAAATTACTGCAGCTGCATAATGTTTCCACAAAACGCTGAGTGTAGTTAAAAAAAGTAAACAATGGGAAAGTGACGCTCAGCCAGTGGTTTGCTGTGTGCTTCGAGGCTAGGATTGTTTTTAAAACAGTGTTTCATAACCTTTCTAGTGACTAATCCGGAGTGCTGATATGAGCAATGAAGCCGATTCCCTGCTGAATAAACGGCGTTCACGACGTCAAGTGCTAGCAAGTTTAGGGCTTGGTGCCGCTGCACTTTACGTGGCCCCTACGCTGTTTTCCATGGGGCAAGCTGAAGCGCGTGAACATCACCATTCCCGTTCACGTTATTCAAGACATAGCTATTCAAGGCCAAGCTATTCAAGACCCCATTATTCTAAACCCAGGCATTCACGTCCCCATCATTCACGTCCTTACTACGCTCGCCCACAGCGCTCCCGTTGGGATGGAGACGCTGTGATTGAGATTCGCATAAGCCGCTTATTACCTCGCTGGTAAGGGGTGGGTGCCGTGTCTACCACTTCGATTGCTGTCGATTATGCGTTGGAAAATGTTGGCCCTTGCATACGCTTGATTGATGCAGAGCGGCTACTGCCAGTGATTCATCAAGCCATGCCAGGCTGGCGGCTAACGCCCTGTGAGGCTCAACAGCACGCACCCTCTATTTGTGTTTGGCGGCATCCTAATGGTTACTGGCAGGAAGCGCCGGCCCTGCCGGGAGGCATGTTATTAGATACACCGGCAGGAACCGCATGCAGCGTGATTGCTGATTTAGCGGGGGCTTATCTTCGACATCATCCTGAGCATATTGGGCTTCACTGTGGGGCGGTAGAGGTTAATCAACAGCTAGTAATATTTCCGGATAGTCATCGAGCGGGTAAAAGCACGCTCACGGGGGCGTTCGCCGCGGCTGGTTATCGGGTGTTTGGCGATGATGTGCTGGCACTCAATAGTTGTGGTGAAGGGATAGCGCTGGGCGTTGCACCTAGACTGCGCTTGCCGTTGCCAGAAACCCTTGCGCCGGAGTTTCATCAGTTTGTTGCCAACCACCTAGGGCCTCATGATGATCGCTATGGCTATCTGGCGTTAAATGAGCAGCAACTGGCATCGCATGGGATGCGTTGTCCGCTAGGCGCCGTACTGCTTATTGAGCGCGATGAATCGCTCAGTGAGCCACAGCTGGTTCGTCTGCAGCCGGGAGATGGATTATGGCAGTTGTTGCAGCAGAATTTCGCTGAGCATGAGTCGGATCAGGCGTTGATTGAGCGCTTTTTGCCACTCTTAAAAGATTTACCATGTTTTTTAATCCGCTATCGAGATGCTTATGAAGCGGCAACGTGGCTGGCAGCTGAGATAGATAGCGATAGGTTGCTTGACAGTGGTGTGGCGATGAATTCGTATCGCCGCCAAACGGAGCCGGAGTCGTTGAAGCAGAGCCAGGCACTGGCAGCAAACGACGCGCGCAAGTGGCAAATCAGCCCGGTGGCGCATGAGTTCCCATTGGGTGAAGAGCTGTTCGTCATTGCGAAAGAGGGCGGCGAAATTCATCGTTTGAATGTGACGAGTAGAGCCGTGTGGGCGCTGCTGCAGCATGAGGCTCTATGCCAAGAGGAAATTATTGATACCTTAATGGCTTTTTTTACGGGCGCCAGTAGGCAAAGTATCAGGCGGGATATCTGCCAGTTATTAGGCCAATTGATCAGCTTGGGGTTAGTGCAGCCTGTCGCCGATTAGCGCTGGCACTGGCGAGGCAACCTAACTGATGATGCCTGCCAGTGTCTCTTTTATTGGCCACGAAGCGGTTTTAGCGCTGCGTGGCCGTTATAAACGCTTATGCGCTGATTAGCCCTGCTTTTTCGCGTAGGAAATCAACGATTGTTTCAGCCGCAACCATAGTTGCCTCGTTATCCCTGCGGCCTTTGTATTCCAGCTCGCCGTTATCCAAACCGCGATCACCAATCACTAAACGGTGGGGCACACCCATAAGTTCCAGGTCAGCAAACTTGACGCCGGGACGCGTGTCGCGGTCATCAAGCAGTACATCTAACCCGGCAGCTGTTAGCGCTTGATAGAGACGTTCGGACTCTTCGCGCACACGTTGTGATTTGTGGGCATTCATCGGCACCAACGCTACTTGGAACGGTGCGATAGCGTTTGGCCAGATAATGCCTGAATCATCGTGGTTTTGCTCAATGGCGGCAGCGACCACACGGGTAACACCGATGCCATAGCAGCCCATCCACGGATGGCTGGTTTTGCCGTTGTCGCCCAGCACCGTCGCGTTCATTGCTTCGGAGTACTTTTGTCCAAGCTGGAAGACGTGGCCTACTTCAATACCACGTTTGATAGACAGCGTGCCTTTGCCGTCCGGCGAAGGGTCACCTTCGACAACGTTACGTAGATCGGCAACTTGGGGCAGCGCCACGTCACGCTCCCAGTTAATGCCGAAGTAGTGCTTGCCATCGATGTTTGCGCCCGCACCAAAGTCACTCATAAGCGCCACGCTGTGATCAATAATGATCGGCATGTTTAGGCCAACTGGGCCAAGTGAGCCTGGGCCAGCGCCAACCACGGCGCGGATTTCTTCTTCGTTCGCCATGGTGAGCGGAGCGGCTACCTGGGGCAGGTTTTCAGCTTTGACTTCATTAAGCTCATGATCACCACGGATTAGCAGGGCAATCAAACCACCTTCAGCGGCATGCACCATCAGTGTCTTGATGGTTTTCTCAATCGGCAGGCCATGCTGCTCTACCAGGGCGGCAATTGTCTTAGCGTTGGGCGTATCGACCAGATGCATCTCTTCGCTGGGGGCTACACGCTCGGCGTTGCTGCCTAGCGGCGCGGGCAGAGCCTCAGCTTTTTCCATATTAGCGGCGTAATCGGATGCGTTGGAGAACACGATATCATCTTCGCCGGATTCTGCTAGCACGTGGAATTCGTGAGAACCCGTGCCACCAATCGAGCCGTTATCAGCAATCACAGGGCGGAAATCGAGACCCAGGCGGGTGAAGATGCGTGTATAGGCATCATACATCGTCTGGTAAGTCTCTTTGAGGGAAGCTTCGTCCAGGTGGAAGGAGTAAGCATCCTTCATAATGAATTCGCGAGAACGCATCACCCCAAAGCGCGGGCGAATCTCGTCACGGAACTTAGTTTGGATTTGGTAAAAATTAACCGGCAGTTGCTTGTAGCTGGCAATCTCTTTGCGCACCAAATCAGTAATGACTTCCTCATGGGTCGGGCCTACGCAGTAGTCACGCTCGTGGCGATCTTTCAGGCGTAGTAGCTCCGGGCCGTACTGCTCCCAACGGCCAGACTCTTGCCATAGGTCAGCAGGTTGCACGGCGGGCATTAATACTTCCTGAGCGCCGGCACGGTTCATCTCTTCGCGGACAATGGCTTCAACCTTACGCAGCGTGCGTAGGCCAAGCGGCAGCCACGTATAGAGGCCAGAGGTAAGACGACGGATCATACCGGCGCGCAGCATTAACTGGTGGCTGATGACTTCAGCGTCGGCCGGGGTTTCTTTTAATGTCGCAATCAATAATTGGCTGGCGCGCATGGGCGTGAGCATTCCTTGTTGGTAGGGGTGATGCTTAATCGTTTAGTAATGTAGCGCTTAAACTAGCGCTGAATGCGGCATTGTACGGCTAAGCGAGTAAGGCGGCAAAACCCTACGTTAACAGCTTGGCGTGTGCTGGTAAGCAAATGTGTTAAACTTGCCCGGTTTTGTGGCTCGATAGCAGTGGGCAAACAGCCGCATCTTCTCCAGCTATCGGTACGTTAGGACTTTGAGGGAACCTTCATGCAGCAAGCAGTACGCCGTTGGTTAACGGGGGCCATTGTTGGTGTCTCCATTGTAACGTTAAGTGGTTGTGGAACGCTTTTTCATCCTGAGCGTAAAGGGCAAATGAGCGGTAATGTTGACCCAGTGGTGGCGATCGCTAACGGTGTCGGCTTACTGTTTTTTATTGTGCCAGGCGTTATCGCTTATGCCGTGGATTTCTCTAATGGCACTATCTACTTACCAAGTGCGAGCAGTGCGTCGGTAGATATTCACCACTTAGACGACGCTATGGACGTAGCTTCGCTGGAAAAGCTGCTGTCAGATAAAGCGGGACAGCCGATTAGCTTGGAAAACGAATTATTGATGATGGAAGAAGTGGCCAGCCTGGATGAAGCGTTAGCCATGGTGCGGATGTCGGGCGTACTGGATGAAGAACGCCTCGCGACGATGTAATGCGTAAACCGCATGT
>NZ_JABUZE010000106.1:0-30100 GCF_014897805.1 Halomonas sp. 3F2F | reverse complement strand
CGTCATTCCCGAGTGGGGTTATCGGGAATCCACCTTGACCTTGGTCCTACCGCAGCCCGAAACCCCAGGTCAATATGGATTCCCGCTAAGGGCCTGCGGGAATGACGAAGTGGCACGGGCTGGGGGAATGACGCGGGCGACCCGAAGGGCTAGGGTGGCGTCACCCCCAGAGTGAACGCTCTAAGGGCATTTTTTATCGTATTGTTATCACATGAATAGTTATTGCATGAATAACATACCGCTAATGATTTGCAGCCTTTGTCAGCTTTAGTACCACCAAGCCCGCCACAAGCCCCCAGAATGCGCCGCCGATACCTAACAAGGTGATGCCAGAGCCGGTAAGTAAAAAGGTAACAATGGCGGCATCTCGTTGCCCGCTATTTTCAAATGCATTCGCTAACCCACCGCTTAATGTGCCCAGTAACGCTATCCCTGCCAGCGACATAACTAGGACACTGGGAAGCGCATTGAAGATTCCAGTAACCGTGCCCCCAAAGATGCCCATCGCGATATAGAACACGCCCGCTGCAACGCCTGCGGTATAGCGTTTAAGAGGGTTCGCATGGGCATCAGGCCCTATGCATACCGCGGCGCTAATGGCCGCCATATTGAATGCATAGCCACCGAAGGGCGCAAGTAAAAGCGTTGCAGCCCCTGTCCAACTAATGAGCGGCGAACTGTTTGGCTGATAGCCTGCTGCCCGTAGCACGGCTACGCCAGGTAAATTTTGAGTCGCCATGGTAATGACAAACAGGGGGATGCCTATACTGATCAGCGTTGTCAGCGAAAAGGTAGGCGCAGTGAAAACCGGTACGGTAGGTGCTAACGGAATGCTGTGTACGTTAAGTTGACCCTGCCAAAGGGCAATAGCAATGCCGATTAACAGCACGCCAGGCACTGCGAGCGTTGGCCATAGGCGCCGACCTGCTACCCAAGCGGCCAACATGGCCAGTGGTAGCAGCCATTGGCTTTCCATAACGTTAAACAGCTCTAGGCCAAAGCGCAGCAGAATACCTGCCAGTAGAGCCGAGGCGATTGCGCTGGGGATATAGCGCATCAAGCGCTCGAATAAACCTGTTACGCCGCAGAGCGTAATGAGCAGCGCGGAGAAGAGGAAGGCACCGATGGCTTCATCAAGTGGAATGCCGGGAAGATTAGTTGCCAAAAACGCCGCGCCTGGCGTTGACCACGCAGTCAATAAAGGCATGCGGTAGCGCAGCGATAGTCCTATCGAGGTAATGCCCATGCCAATGCCCAATGCCCACAGCCAAGAGCTGATTTGCGCAGTGCTGGCGCCCGCCGCGGCTGCCGCCTGGAAAATGATGGCCGCTGAGCTTGTATAGCCGATAGTGACAGCAACGAAACCTGCAGTGACGGCCGAGAGGCTAATGTCTCGCCAGAAAGGAGTTCTATGGCTTCCTGCGGGCTGTAGGGTGGGTGGCGCCTCCATAGTGTTACCTCGTTTACGTTGGGTGGCGTGCGCTATAGCGCACAATGCTGCCAGACTATCACTGTGCGTTATAGCGCACAATATTGGCATCGCCGGTGTTCATCGCTGTTCGGATAGGTAAACTACGACACATAAATTCTATGGAGAACCGCATAGTGAGTGATCCTCATACCATTGCCGAGCACATTGCGGGAACCGTTAAAAAACTACGTAAAGAGCGTGGTTGGAGCCTAGATCGCGCGGCAGGTGAAACGGGGGTGAGTAAAGCCATGCTGGGACAGATAGAGCGTGGTGAGTCTAGCCCTACCATCTCAACGCTTTGGAAGATCGCGAGTGGTTTTCGGGTGTCGTTTTCAACCCTGTTTGATGGTGACAAGCCTGCGTTAGGCGAACTACACAGAGATGGCTGGGAGTCCGTTTGGGGCGATGATAGCGCCGGGATGCAAGCGCGGCTGCTTTTCCCTTACGACCCGCTGCTGGGTTTTGAAATGTTTATGATTGAGCTAGCGCCAGGGGCGATCAGTGAGTCGTCTCCCCACGCCAGCGGTGTGGTAGAGCACATCGTCGTTGTCGAGGGTGAGATGGAGCTACGCATTGACGAGCGCTGGCAAACGCTACGAGCCGGCGAGGGGCTGCGTTTTTTTGCTGACCGACCCCACGCCATGCGTAACAGCGCTACGACGCGGCTACGTTTTCACGATGTGATTCACTATTTGCCAGGCGCTGCTTCAGGCACTTGAGTACCGGGTACTTGAGCACGTAACCAGTTGATTTCATCAGCCCAAATGCCGGGTTCGACGGTTTCCAGAATCATCGGTATGTCATGAATGCGTTCGTCTTGCATGATCGTTGTGAACGCGCCCAGGCCGATATTGCCTTTACCCAGGCTGTGGTGGCGGTCTACACGGCTGGCGAAGGCACTCTTGGCATCGTTTAAATGCATACCGCGTAAATACTCAAAGCCGACCACCTTGCCTAGCTCATCCAACGTTGCTTTGGTGGCCTCGGCGGTACGTAGGTCATATCCGGCGGCGAAGGCGTGACAGGTATCAATACAAACGCCAACACGGGTTTTATCATCGACCTGGGCAATAATCTCCGCTAAATGTTCGAAGCGCCAGCCGAGGTTAGTGCCTTGCCCGGCGGTGTTTTCAATCACCGCCGTGACACCTTTTGAAGCTAGCAATGCTTCGTTGATGGAGTCTGCAATGCGTTTCAGGCAGTCGGCTTCGCTGATTTTGTTCAGATGACTGCCAGGGTGGAAGTTCAATAACGTGAGACCTAGTTGCTCACAGCGCTGCATTTCGTCTAAAAACGCCGCGCGTGATTTTTCAAGCCCAGCGGTTTCCGGGTGGCCTAGGTTAATCAGGTAGCTGTCGTGGGGTAAAATTTGTTCTGGGCCAAAACCGTGGGTTTGGCAGGCTTGTTTAAACGCCGCAATGGCCTCGTCGGTCAGCGGTTTACCTTTCCACTGCCGCTGGTTTTTGGTGAACAGAGCAAAGCCATTTGCGCCAATTTCTACCGCACGGAACACTGCTTGATCCGCGCCACCTGCGGCGCTTACGTGGGCACCAAGATAGTGCATAGTCTTCCTTAGGTAGAGTAGTGAGTATTGACGAATTTAACCGTGTCGACGTCGATTATTCAAATAGCGCTGAAATGCTTCAGGCTCATCAGTAATCGCGCTGGCTACTCCCCAGCCCCAGCGACTTTCAAAAGCGCTGGGGTCGTTGGCGGTATAGCATAAAATTTCATAGCCATCTCGGCGCATGGCAGCAGCCTGTGTGTGTTTTAAGCGCGGCCAATGAGGGTGAATGCTAAAGGCGTCGATGGCTTCACACTGGTCACGCCAAGTTGGAGGTGTGCTGCCAAACAGTACGCCCAGCGCGAGGGCTTCTTTGGGTGCAAAGTGGCGGCATCGAGCTAACGCTCGGGCATCAAACGAGGACACAATCAGCCGTTCGGCGGGCAGTGTTGCTAATACGATTGGTAAGACGGTATCCACCAAGGCGATGGGGTCACGGCCTTTGTTTACCTTGATCTCTAAATTCACCCCCATATTGAGTTCGTTCAATAGCGCCAGCATGGCCTCTAGACTGGCCATCTTTTCACCTGCAAACGCATCGCCAAACCAACTGCCGACGTCAAGCTGTTGCGCACGCTGCCACGTCAGGTTAGCGAGGTTGCCACGGCTATCGGAGCAGCGGCTAATATCGCCATCATGCCAGATGACAGGGGTACCATCGCCCAATAGTTGAACGTCTAATTCCACCCAAGTAATGCCCGCTTGATGAGCGGCACGCACTGCCGTTAGGGTGTTTTCAGGTGCAGCGGCTGAGTATCCGCGATGGGCTATAAGCGTAGGCAAACAGATTGCTGGGTGCGTCATAGTCTGTCCGTTTTAGAGTAATCGATAAGCATTGTTATCAACATTTTTCAGATAGTCTAGCATGGGTGCATGACAGCAATATGTCCTGTATGGCTGGCTAATCGCTTGATTTGAGGCGCACAACGCGGTTGGATAGCCTGCTAATGTGTGTCCAGTAATTAACAATGGGAGTTTGCCCAGATGTCTAAACGTATTCAGTTTTCAAAAACGGGCGATTCAGATGTATTGGAGTGGGTCGACACAGCGCCTAAGGCACCTGGCAGCGGTGAAGTGCGTATTGCTAATAAAGCGGTGGGCCTGAATTTTATTGATATCTACTTTCGTACCGGGCTCTATCCTGCGCCATCTATGCCTTCTGGATTAGGCACCGAAGGTGCAGGGATTGTCGACGCTGTGGGCGAAGGTGTTACCCATCTAAAAGAGGGTGACCGGGTAGCGTATGCACAAGGGCCATTGGGTGCCTATGCAGAGATGCATACCTTGCCAGCGGCCAAGGTGATTAAGCTGCCGGACTTTATTGATTTTGAAACCGCTGCGGCCAGTATGCTGAAAGGGTTAACCGTGCAGTATCTGCTGCGGCAAACTTATGAGCTAAAGGGCGGTGAAACCATTCTTTTTCATGCCGCTGCTGGAGGTGTTGGCTCGATTGCCTGCCAGTGGGCCAAGGCACTTGGTGTTAAGCTGATTGGGACGGTTAGCTCAAAAGAGAAAGCAGACTTGGCGATGGCCAACGGTGCATGGGCAACGATTAACTACAGCGAAGAGAATGTGGTAGAGCGGGTGCGTGAGCTAACCAATGGCGAAATGTGCGATGTGGTTTATGACTCCGTAGGAAAAGATACCTGGGAAATGTCGTTAGACTGCCTGAAGCCTCGTTCGCTAATGGTCAGCTTTGGTAATGCGTCTGGTCCCGTAGACGGGGTGAATATAGGTATTCTGAACCAAAAAGGCGCGCTCTTTGTAACCCGCCCAAGTTTGAACGGCTATGCTGACACCCGTGAACGCTTTGAAATGATGTGCGATGACTTTTTTGGCATGATCAAAAGCGGCAAACTTCGTATTGACGTAGCAAATCGCTACCCGCTTCAGGACGCAGGAAAGGCTCAAGATGCCCTGCAAAGCCGTCAAACAACGGGCTCGACCGTGCTACTGCCTTAATACGTTTACGCGCCTGGTTAAACGGCCACGCTTTGCCGCCATTTTGGCAACATGGAGTGAGCTGCGTGGCTTAGTAGTTCTTTAATCACTTTTTATGAATGCCTGGCCACGCCAGGCATTTTATTGCTCCAACGTTCTTTTGTTGCTCTGCGCTTCTGGGGCTATACGGCCGTATAGTCATCATCTACTGTGTTGCTAGTGAGTTGGCGCCTCAGCCGAGCGTACCCACAAAGGAGAGGGACACCGCATGACAATGGAAAGCATTGGGCTTGCGCCTAGCACGTTGGTTTTTATCATTTTGGGATTAACGCTTGCCGCTTTTATGTGGGGGCGATTTCGCTATGATCTCGTTGCGCTTGCGGCGTTGCTCGGCTCGGTAATGCTTGGGCTTGTGCCCACTGATGAAGCTTTTAAAGGCTTTGGGCATCCGGCGGTGATTACGGTGGCCGCGGTATTGGTCATTAGCCGAGGGTTTGAGCGCTCGGGTGTTGTCGATATTATCGCCAATCAAGTGCTCAAAGTAGGTGAACGGCTGCTACTGCAGTTGCTGGTATTAGTGGGTACGGTCGTGGTGCTTTCTGGGGTGATGAATAACGTAGGGGCACTGGCGTTACTGTTGCCCGTTGCCATGCGGCTTGCTCGAGAGCACAACACATCCCCGTCGCTGTTATTAATGCCGTTGGCGTTTGGTTCATTGCTGGGAGGCTTAACCACGCTGATTGGCACGCCACCTAACATTATTATTGCCACATACCGGGGTAATATCACCGGTGAAAACTTCGGCATGTTCAGCTTTACCCCGGTGGGGGTTGCTGTTGCGTTAGTCGGCCTGGCGTTTATTGTGCTTGTGGGCTGGCGCTTAACGCCTAAGCGCAGTGGGCAGGCTTCAACCGAAGAAATGTTTGATACTGCTAATTATTTGGTTGAGCTAAAGGTTTCAGAAGTGTCAAAGGCTAATGGTCTGACACTCCAGCAACTACATGATGAGCTAGAGGAGGCTATTCCGGTTCTTGCTGTGGTACGAGAAGATAATCGCCGCGCCGGGTACTCATTTCACGGGGTGCTTCGGGAAGGGGATATTTTGCTGCTGGAAGCAGGGCCTGATGAACTTAAGCTGCTGGAAGACAAAGTAGGGCTGAGCGCGATTGCGGAATCCGAAAAAGATGAGAAAGACAGTGATGAGACTGATAGTGAAAATGCAGAGTCACAGCCCTCGGATGAGCGCCAGCCTGTCGATACGGAAGGTCTGCAGCTGATTGAAGCGGTGGTGCGTAACGATTCAATGATGGTCAATCGAAGCGTACGCCAGCTGCGGTTAAACCAGCAGTTCGGGCTGCATTTAGTGGCGGTGGCCCGCGATGGAGGGCGTTTAAAGCAGCGTCTTCGGGACATTCGTTTTCAAACCGGTGATGTACTGCTGTTACAAGGAAGTGAAAACGAAATCGCCGATAGCTTAGCGACCCTTGGGTGTTTGCCGCTGGCTAACCGTGAGCTTCACTTAGGGCAACCGCGAAAGTTGGCGCTGTCGATCGGTATTTTTGCCCTCGCCATTATGGCGATGCTGTTTGATTTGCTTCCTGCGGCTGTTGCTATGAGTAGCGCGGCGTTGATATCACTGCTGATAGGAGTGCTGCCGCTGAGAGAAGGTTATCAAGCCATTGATGGGCCCGTTATTGTTCTCCTGGCGGCCATGCTGCCGGTGGGGGAAGCGCTTGAAACGAGCGGTGGCGCTGAAATTATTGCTGATGCGCTACTACGATTTGGTGTTGAGTGGCCCATCACTGTTTCATTAGCAGGGCTATTTATTCTCTCGATGTTACTTTCCAACGTGGTCAATAACGCCGCAGCCGCGTTGTTGATGGCGCCTATTGCCGCCAGTCTTGCGAGTGGTTTTGATGCATCACTCGATCCCTTTCTAATGGTGGTCGCTGTCAGCGCCTCATGCGCCTTTCTAACGCCGATAGGCCACCAGTCCAATACGCTAGTGTTAGGCCCGGGTGGTTACCAGTTCGGTGATTATTGGAAGCTAGGCCTTCCACTTTCGTTAGTGGTGATGGTGGTCGCTATTCCTGCCATTTTATGGGTCTGGCCGCTCTAATCGAGCAGGTACTTGGCGAAAAATGAGAGCTTAATGTTCGTATTATTAAATTTCGAAAATTTGCTACTCTATAGCTCA
Source organism: Halomonas sp. 3F2F (assembly GCF_014897805.1). Classification (NCBI taxonomy): domain Bacteria; kingdom Pseudomonadati; phylum Pseudomonadota; class Gammaproteobacteria; order Oceanospirillales; family Halomonadaceae; genus Halomonas; species Halomonas sp. 3F2F. The sequence continues at coordinate 22,927 of NZ_JABUZE010000106.1, read as the reverse complement.
TAGAGAACAGCTCTTAAACACTAATAAATAACGAATAGGCCGAGCTTATGAACCAACAGTTTCGCCAAGATGCTATCGTCGAGCTAGTACGCCAGCATGGCTATATGAGCATTGAGCAACTGACCGATCACTTTGCAGTGACGCCACAAACCATTCGGCGTGATTTAAATACGCTAGCAAACGAAGGGCGGGTTCGTCGTGTGCATGGCGGTGTAGGAATAGAGTCGAGCACTGTTAACACCGCCTACAGCACGCGTAAAACGCTACATTTAGAAGAGAAAGAGCGGATTGCTCACTGCCTGGCGCAGCAAATTCCTCATCACTCCTCACTGTTTATTAATATCGGCACCAGTAACGAGATGATCGCCCAGGCCTTGCTTGAGCACCAGGGCTTAGAAATCATTACCAATAATCTGAACGTGGCCGCCATTCTTCAGCACAAAGAGGACTTCACGGTGATTATTGCTGGCGGGCAAGTTCGCTCTCGCGATGGCGGTATTATCGGCGAAGCCACTATCGATTTTATCAATCAATTTAAAGTGGATTACGGAATCATCGGGATCAGCGGTATTGATGAGGATGGCTCGCTCCTTGAATTTGATTACCAGGAAGTACGCGTTGCTCAAGCGATTATTGCCAATTCGCGACGCATTTATCTCGCCGCAGATTACTCAAAATTTCATCGTAATCCGGTGGTGCGCCAAGGGAATATTTCCCAGCTCGATGCTCTGTTCACTGATCGGAAGCCTCCAGAGTCGATTCTGCAGCTGTTATCGCAGCACGGTGTCGCGTTGCATATCGCTTAAGCATGATGCGTAAGCTAAGGCGGAGCACGGCCCTCGACGCGTTTAAGAGTGAAGGAGAGTAGTTTCATACTTGAGCATTTGGGGCGGCTAGAGTAGCCTTGGATGATAATAAAGCGAAACAAAACACACAAAACCGAAAGAACCTACAACAAAGTGAACGTGATATGTCCTCCTTTATTCTCGCCATCGATCAAGGTACGACCAGCTCGCGCGCCATTTTATTTGACCGCCAAGGCCAAATAGAGGCGGTTGCCCAACAGGAATTTCCTCAGCACTTCCCTCAAGATGGGTGGATAGAGCATGATCCCGAAAATATATGGGAGACTGTCCTCGCCACCTGTCGTGAGGTATTAGAAAAGGCGAATATTTCGCCAGAGCAGATTGATGGAATTGGCATTACTAACCAACGTGAAACCACGGTGGTGTGGGATAGAGAGACGGGTAAGCCGCTCTATAATGCGATTGTCTGGCAGGATCGGCGTACCTCTGAACTTTGTCAAACACTCCGTGACCAAGGGCATACAGAGGCAGTACAAGCGAAAACAGGCCTCTTAATAGATCCCTATTTCTCTGCCACCAAGCTCGCCTGGATACTCGATAATGTAGCAGGGGCCCGCGAGCGTGCGCAGCGCGGTGAGCTACTCTTTGGCACTATCGATACCTTTTTGATTTGGCGATTAACGAATGGCAAGCAACACGTCACTGATGCCACCAACGCATCGCGAACAGCCATTTTTAATATCCATAATCAAACATGGGACGATGAGCTGTTAGCGTTGTTTGACGTTCCTGCCAACATGCTGCCCGAGGTAAAAGATTCCAGCGATGATTTTGGCACCACTGACGCAGATTGGTTAGGGGCGGCTATCCCTATTGCGGGTGTAGCAGGGGATCAGCAGGCTGCGCTAGTAGGTCAAGCGTGCTTTCAGCCAGGAATGGGTAAAAGCACCTATGGCACCGGGTGTTTTATGATCGTTAACACCGGGGATACACCCTCGGTATCACGAAATCGTCTGCTAACCACCATTGGTTACCGAATTAATGGCAAGCCGACCTATGCGATGGAGGGCAGTATTTTCGTTGCTGGGGCGACTGTGCAGTGGCTACGCGATGGGTTGAACCTGTTTGCGGATGCGTCAGAGACAGAAGCGCTTGCTAAAGAAACCCGCAGCGGACATAGCGTTTACTTGGTGCCGGCCTTTACTGGCTTGGGTGCGCCCCATTGGGATCCTAAAGCGCGAGGGGCAATTTTTGGCCTCACTCGGGATACTGGTATTGCCGAAATCGTTGCAGCGGGGCTCCAGGCGGTGTGTTACCAGACCCGTGACCTTCAGCACTGTATGAACGACGATATGGAAGCCACGCCTGGTAACCTACGTGTCGATGGTGGCATGGTGAAAAACAGTTGGGTGATGCAGTTTTTAGCCGATATGCTCGATGTCCAGGTGGATAGACCGACTATTCTTGAAACGACAGCGCTTGGAGCTGCTTATTTGGCAGGCTTGCGTTTGGGTTGGTATGACACGCTTGAAGAAATAGAGCAACTCTGGCGTTGCGAAAAGAGCTTTACACCTAAAATGCCAGAATCGACTCGGGAGGCGTTGTATCAGGGTTGGCTAGATGCCGTGAATCGCGTGCGTTGTAATTAACAACCGTTATTGGCTACTTCAAATAGGCAAAAGCCGCTATCGCGATGATAGCGGCTTTTTAATGTTGTTGATGGTTAATCAGTGAGTGTTCTGTGGTTCTGCTTGTGCAACGAAAGGCTGTGAGGTGTCACGATTTTCAGCAAAGTAGGTAGCAAAGCGTTCTTCCGCTTGGTCTCCGAAGAGGACACGACAAGCTTCTTTCAGCCCCTTAGAGTGGCGCAGCTGTTCATGGTGAACAACCAGTGACACTTTGGCTCTTCGGCGCAGGAAGTCCTCCAGTTGCGTAATCATTTCGTGGTCTCGGGCATGCTCTAGTTCGCAGCGAATATATTCGGTACCTTCAATGAGAATGTCGGCTTCCGCAGGATCCTGACGAATTTTTTCTAGCATTTGCATGGCCTGTTCTGCATAACGCCGCCATAGCCGGGAAGAGAGCGGCTCGGTAGACGTTGGTGCGGTCATCGCATCTAGATTCATCCGTTTAGCTTGGTCCATAAACTGCTGTTTGACAGGCTCTGGTGGCTCACCGTACCAGCGATAGTTGATATCGCTGAGATTGACACCTAGGCGGACCACTTCTTCTGCGATTTCATCACCTACATTCAAGCAGTCGGTTAATTTACCCCCAAAAATACTAATGTGGGCGCTATCCGCATTGGTATCGATGACATGTTTACGCGACAGCTGGAGAAAATCGCGATCGCCGTCACCCTGGTCTGCTTTGATAGCCAGGGGCCGAACACCGCAGCGTGTTGAAATAATATCGTCTTGGCTAAGCGGCTTTTCTAACGTTAGGCGCTTATTGATATTTTCCAATACAAACTCAATATCTTCAGCGGTGACATCCACCTCTGGATGTTCCATATGCGTATCAGTCGTGCCGATGCAGGTGCGATTCCCCATGGGAATGACAAAAAACAGTCGTCCATCGTCGGCAAAAAACGCCAGTACCCGTTTAGTTTCCGTCAATTGCGGAACGATCAGATGAATGCCTTTTGAGTAAAGATGTTGATGGGTGGTTTTCTCGCCGGTAAGTGCGTTGTGCTGGTCTACCCAGGGGCCAGCCGCATTAATTAATACTTTGGAACGGATATTGAATGTGCTGCCATCCATGACATTGCGCGCTTTCGTTACCCAGTGCTGGCCTTCACGTTCAGCACCAAGCGACTCAACATAATTGGCTGCAATTGCCCCATAGTTAAGCGAATGGCGAACAAAGTTAAATACAAATCGGGCATCATTATCGTGTAAGTAGGCATCTGAGTATTCAAACCCACCGACTGAGCCTTCGATATCAATAATGGGTTCTTCTTGCTTAATGTTCTTGGGAGATAGTAAGCGGGGCAGCTTAGTAAACCCGTTTCCCATTAGCCAGTAGAGCCAGGTGCCTGCCCACAAATACCAGGGTGAATGGCGGAAACCTTTACTGATGGTAGTCAGAAAGCGAATTTCCTGAACGGTAGAAGGGTAACTTTTAATCAAGTGATTACGGCTTTTGCACAGTTTGCGTACTAATGCGAAATCCTTGCTTTCCATATACTTAATGCCTCCCCAAACTAAGTTGGAGGAGTGCATACTGGTGCTTCCCGCAAAATCACCGCGGTCTATTAAGGCGACTTTAGCGCCTTTGCCTGCAAGCGCGGCTGCCGTTGCTGCGCCGTTAATGCCGCCACCGATGATTAGTGCGTCAAAGTCGTCAGTGTGCAATTTCTCGATATTCCGGTTACGCAGTTTCATAGCGGTTCCAATTAACAAAGAAAAAGCCCCGTGTTTAGGTAGCGGTTTCAACATGACAACAAAGCAATAAGCCTATGTAGACCAGCGAGCCCTGCTGTTATTTGCTCGCCGCTGATGAAACCTAGTTTTTGAGCCTTAATAGGGCGGGCCGAAGCCCGCCCCAACTGGATTAGCGGGTACCCGCTTCCATCCAGGCTTCCATCATTTCATCGTAAGGAACGGTCGTTCCTTGCGGCATTTCATCATCAAGCTTTTGCTTAGGAGAGCCTTCTTGATCCAGCCAGTATTGCGGGTCGCGCTCTTCGTTAAGCGCAGGGGCGTAGCTATCGAAGACGTTCGCGCGAGCTAAGCGGTACATGGTGTTATCCATATCTGCCGCCAGCTTATCCAAGCCCTCTTGAGGGGTAACTTCGCCACTCATTACCGGTGCTAGGTTTTGCCACCATAGCGGAGCCATACGCGGATAATCAGGTACGTTGGTGCCCGTAGGCGTCCAGTTGGATTCGTTGGGGCTGCGGTAGAACTCAACCAAACCACCAAGCTTAGGTGCCATTTCGGTCATCTGTTCAGAGAAAATGTCAGATTCACGAATCGGCGTTAGACCAGCTATCAGTTTTTCAAGAGAGGTCGTTTTGGCTACCGTGAACTGGGCAAATAGCCAAGCAGCGGTTCGACGGTCTTCGGGTGTGGAGTCAAAGAACGTCCATGCACCTACATCCTGATAACCCACTTTCATGCCTTCTTCCCAGTAAGGGCCAGTAGGGGAAGGTGCCATGCGCCAAAGTGGGTTGCCTTCATCGTCGGTCACAGCCACGGTAGGATCGGTCATGTCTGCTGTGAAGGCGGTGTACCAGAAAATTTGCTGAGCAATATGACCTTGAGCAGGCACAGGACCCGCTTCACCAAAGGTCATGCCCTGTGCTTCAGGCGGTGCGAAGTCACGTAGCCAATCAACGGCTTTTTGCATGGCAAAGACAGACGCTGGCGAGTTGGTTGCACCGCCACGACTAACGCTGGCACCTACCGGCTGACTATCTTCGTTAACGCGAATGCCCCAGTCATCGACTGGATTACCTGATGGTACGCCCGGGCTACCCATACCGGCCATTGAGAGCCAGGAGTCGTGGAAGCGCCAGCCAAGCGACGGGTCACGACGGCCGTAGTCCATGTGGCCATAGACGGTAGTGCCGTCGATTTCACCAACATGTTTGGTAAAGAACTCGGCAATATCTTGATAAGCCGTCCAGTTGGTGGGCACGCCTAGGTCGTAGCCGTAAATCTCACGGAACTGCTCCTGTAGGTCTTCACGCTGGAACCAGTCATAACGGAACCAGTAAAGGTTGGCGAACTGCTGAGTGGGTAGTTGGTATAGGCTGCCATCGGGGCCGGTGCCGTACTGCAAACCAATGAAGTCGTCTAGGTCCAGCGTTGGAAGTGTGTAGTCAGCCCATTCGTTTTCCATCGCCTCGGTGAGGTTGATGGTGGTGCCGTAACGAATGTGCGTGCCGATAGCGTCGGTGTCATTAACAAAACCGTCGTAGATGCTGTTACCTGATTGCATCTGATTTTGCATCGTATCAACGACGTCGCCTTCGCCGATAATATTGTGAGTAAGGTTGATGCCGGTTAACTCACTGAATGCTTCTGCCAGCACTTCACTTTCATAGACGTGAGTGGTCAAGCCTTCTGCGACAGTTTGAATATCCATACCGCGGAAGGGCTCAGCTGCTTTTGCAAACCAAAGCAGTTCTTCGATTTGCTCTTCACGACTCAAGGTAGAGTTTTTGAAGTGTTCGTCGACCAAGCGCTCCGCGATTGCCCGCGCGTCGTGATCGTCGGCCATCAGTGTCCCCGATGCGAGCATGAGGCTGGCGGCGAGGGTAGTAAGTTTGAACTTGTTGTTGCGCATGTTGACCTCGTTTTGTTGTGCTCTTCCCTGATCTCTTGAGCGTCCTTGATACTGCCGTACTTAACGCCAGGGTTTTCCTGGAATTGCTGATTGGCTAACCCCAGCGCATTAACACCAGCAGCCATACCGCTGAAAGTGCTAGTGCAATCCAAATTGAAAGCGACGTGAACCCAATGAAGCCCAAGTGAATAAACGCGGCAGACAGCAAGCCGATAAACAGCCGATCACCGCGGGTGGTGCTAATGGGTAAAAATCCCTTTCTTTCAATGCTTGGCGAGCGTAGTTCCCAGATCGTCATGCCAGCGAGCATGGCCGCAATGGAAGAAAAGAAAATAGCCGTCGGTAAAGTCCATACCATCCAGGACATAAGGTTTCCTCCTACTCAGGTGCGGCCCAGGGCAAAGCCCTTGGCGATATGGTTGCGTACGAAGTAAACCACCAGAATGCCGGGAACAATGGTCAACATACCGGCGGCCGCGAGGGTGCCCCAGTCGATACCTGATGCCGTCGAGGTCCTGGTCATGATCATGCCGATTGGCTGAGCGTCTGTAGACGTCAGTGTGCGTGCCAGCAGCAGTTCAACCCACGAAAACATGAATAGGAAGAAAAGCACCACGCCAATGCCAGAACTGATCATGGGAATGAAGATCTTGATGAAGAACTTGGGAAAGCTGTAGCCGTCGATATAGGCGGTTTCGTCAATTTCCTTAGGCACGCTGCTCATAAAGCCTTCCAGAATCCAGATCGCCAGCGGAATATTGAATAGGCAGTGAGCTAGCGCTACGGCGATGTGCGTATCGAATAAGCCGACCGAGTAATAAAGCTGGAAGTAGGGCAGCAAAAATACTGCGGGTGGCGCCATCAAGTTGGTTAATAGCCAGAAGAACAGGTGCTTATCACCGATGAACTTGTAACGGCTGAAGGCATAGGCGGCCGGAAGTGCCACTAACATGGTGATGATCATATTCATCACCACATACATGATGGAGTTAACGTACCCCATGTACCAGCTTGGGTTAGTGAAGATGCCGATGTAGTTGTCAAAGGTCAGGTTTTGCGGCCACAGCGTCATCGACCCGAGGATCTCGCTGTTAGTCTGCAGCGACATATTGAGCAGCCAATAAAGGGGCAGTATCAGCAGCACGATATAGGTGCCAAGCAGAAGCCGCTTTCTCAGCCGAGAGCGTGAGTGGCGCTTGCGTCGCTCAGCTGCTGGCACCTTACTGAAAATAGTGTTGTATTTTTCACCCTGCTGGGTGTTTTCAAGTTGGTAAGACATCTTACACGCCTCCCTGTGAATTCTTGTCTTTCTGCAGATGCATGATGGTGGTATAGAACACCCAGCTGACTAGCAGAATGACGAGGAAGTAGATGATCGAGAAGGCGGCAGAAGGCCCCAGATCTTGCTGGCCGATAGCCATGGTGGCAAGCGATTGGGTTAGGAATGTAGTTGAACTACCAGGTCCACCTCCGGTTAACACAAAGGGCTCGGCGTAGATCATGAAGGAGTGCATGAAGCGCAGCAGTACGGCGATAACCAGAACGTTAGTTAGCTTCGGTAGCTGAATATAGCGAAACACTGCCCACTTAGAAGCACGGTCAATTCTTGCCGCTTGATAGTAGGCTTCAGGAATAGAGCGCAGCCCGCTATAGCAGAGCATTGCGACAAGCGGTGTCCAGTGCCAAACATCCATTAAAATAATGGTCGCCCAGGCGTCACCGGCATTACGGGTAATATTGTAATTAATACCCAGCTCGCGCAGCCCCCAGCCCATTAACCCAATATCGCCACGGGTAAAGATCTGCCAGATACTGCCAACGACGTTCCAAGGAATTAGCAGGGGCAGGGTAATCAGAATTAGTACGGCGGACGCCTGCCAGCCCTGTTTTGGCATAATCAGCGCTATTCCTATTCCCAGCGGGATCTGGATAGCCAGAATAATTAATGAAAACAGTATCTGCCGACCAAATGCAGCTTGCAGCTCCGAGTCGTTGAGCATAGTGCGAAACCACTCGGTACCGGTAAAGAAGCTGGCGTTGGGGCCTAGCACGTCCTGTACCGAGTAGTTGACCACTGTCATCAAGGGGATAATGGCGGAAAACGCCACGAGCACTAACATTGGTAGAACTAATAGCCAAGCGCGGTTGTTATAGACTTTATTATTCATGAGGTAACCTCCACCCGATATTCGTCCACAAACAGCCCTAACTGATCGTGGTCGAAGGTGAGATAAATATCGTCTCCGAATTCAGGGTGACCTTCCGGCAAGCGTGCCTTGAACGCCTGACCACCCAACTCAAAGGTAACAATTGAATAGGTGCCTAGATCTTGCACCTGCCGTTTACGAGCGGGCAGGGCACCTTCACGTTTGCTGGCATGCACGGTTACAAACTCGGGGCGAATGCCGATTTTTATATTCGAACTTTTGGTATTGGCAATGGCGTCAACAAACGCCTGCGGTATGGGGAGCGGTATATCAGCAAAGATGACTTCCCCCGCATGGTGGCGTACATCCAGAATGTTCATACCGGGACTGCCAATGAAATAGCCAACAAAGGTATGCGCGGGGGTTTCAAAGAGTTCTTGAGGAGTGCCGAACTGAACCACCTGACCTTCATACATCACAGCGATTTTGTCGGCAAAAGTTGCTGCTTCCAGCTGGTCATGGGTGACGTAAATCATGGTGATATTGAAGCGCTGGTGAATCTCCTTCAGCTTACGGCGTAATTTCCATTTTAGCTGTGGGTCGATAACCGTTAACGGCTCGTCAAACAGAATTGCCGAGACATCATCGCGCACCAAGCCGCGCCCCATTGAAACCTTCTGCTTCTCATCGGCGGTCAGCCCTTTGGCTTTACGCTTTAGCAGGGGGGTTAACTCCAGAATCTCCGCGACTTCCTCTACCTTTGGCGTGATTCGGTGGCCTGGAATGTTGATGTTACGCAATGGAAAGGCGAGGTTATCAAACACCGTCATGGTGTCGTAGATCACCGGGAATTGAAAAACCTGAGCGATATTACGTTCCTCAGGCGGCAACTCGTTAACTCGCTGGCCATCAAACAGCACATCCCCTTCAGAAGGTTCGAGCAGCCCGGAAATAATGTTCAGCAGGGTAGATTTGCCACACCCCGATGGCCCCAGCAGGGCATAAGCGCCGCCTTGGTGCCAGATATGTTCCATCTGGCGAATCGCGTAATCTTCAGGTGATGTCGGGTTAGCGCTATAAGTATGCGCGAGAGCCTTTAGTATGATCTCAGCCATGCTGATTCACTCCCCGTGTTTCCGGCGTATGAACAATAGAACCCTGCTGATCGAAGACAAACAGCTTGTGGGTAGGGAAGTAGATCTTTATGCGCTGATTGACTTTAGGGGTATGAATACCAAGCAAATGGAGTACTAAAGAAAATAAGTTGTGCCGCACGTGGAGGAAGGTTTCCGAACCGCTGATTTCAGCCACTTCAACTTCAACTTCAAGCTCTAGATCATCAGCTGCATTCGGCTGTAGGCTGACGTGAGAGGCACGGACTCCAAATCGGTATGCTCCCGCGGGTAGGTTGCGTAGCGCCACATCGCAGGGGAAATGGATATCCTGGTCGAAGGTGATTTCATTGGCAGTAAGATGCCCAGGCACAATATTGATCGGCGGTTCTGAAAACATCTCAGCGCTTAGGATGCCGTTAGGCTCGCGATAAATTTGCTCGGTTGGGCCATATTGCAGCAGCTTGCCTTCATGCAATACGGCAGTGTTACCGCCTAACGCTAGCGCTTCGTTGGGCTCGGTGGTGGCATAAACGGCAATGCAGTTTCGCGCCTTGAATAGCCCGCGAAGTTCATCGCGCAGCGCTTCACGCAGTTTGTAGTCAAGATTGACCAACGGTTCATCAAACAGGATCAGGTCCGCATCCTTAACCAAAGCGCGGCCCATGGCGGTACGCTGCTGTTGCCCACCAGAAAGCTCAAGCGGCAAGCGGTCCAGCAAGTGGTCAATCCCCAGCATGGCGGCAGTTTCGCGCACACGCTTGTCGATTTCCTGCTTGGATGCCTTAGCCAGTTTAAGTGGTGACGCGATATTGTCGTAAACGTTAAGGCTTGGGTAATTGATGAATTGCTGATACACCATGGAGACATTGCGCTTGCGGACGGATACGCCCGTGACATCCTTGCCATCCATGTAGATTCGCCCCCGGGTAGGTTGCTCCAAACCCGCCATTAATCGCATGAGCGTTGTTTTACCTGCCAGGGTTCGCCCTAGCAGCACATTGAAAGAACCCGGCTCCAGCTCGAGGTTCACCCCACTGATATGGGATTCACCACCGACGATGTGGTCGATATTTTGCAGATGTAAGGACATGCCGATCTCGCTAACGTCATTGTTATAGATAAATGTTATTGGTAGAGGTCTTGCGTTGATCGCTATTGATGAAAGTGAAGCAATACACGCTTATTCGAGATGTTAGCCTTGGCTGTTTGCACGTTATTGTCAGCCAACCATCAAGCGGACTTCCATTCACTTTATTTTCAATAACGAAAGGCTAGTTGATCATTTGCGAACTTGCAACGACTTTTGTAGCGGTTTGTATTCGCTTTTAGGCGTATATCGTCGCTTCTCCAGCGGTGGGGAGTACTGTATGACGGTTGCTTTGGTGAGAAATTGGCATTAAAACGAGGCGTTTAGAGAAGGAAAGCAGCCGCTGAGTGAGATAAGCGAATGTTCGTTTGTTTCGTTTTTGAAAATATACGTAAAAAAACCGGCCTGGAGAGGCCGGTTAGGATCGCTAGTTAAAGCGAGAAAGGACTACTTAACGCTGGTTTCTGCTTGCTGCGGCGTGGCCACAGGCGCTGCATTGTGATTAATCAACGTCGATTTATCATTAGCAAACGCGTCATAGGCGAAATCATCAACCGTCAGCATCTCGAGTACCTCTGCCTCGAAAGTGCGCATAAACTGTGCGTCGTCTTCTGTGATAATTCCTTTGTCCAGTGCGGCTTCAATGCGTGCTTCAGGATGTAGTGCCGTTTGTGGCAGCTCACCTTTGGCATAGGCTTTGTTCACCGTGCGGTAGAGGGTTTCGGCACGGTCATAATCCACCAGCAGCGCGTTGTAGCGCGCAAGCGGGTTAGACTCTGCGCCATCATCTTTATCCCATGTATTGGAAAGTAGCTTGCTGCGCAGGGCGCTATGTGTGGATACGCGCTGTGCGATATCGCGAGCCAAGTCGTCATGCGGTTTATTCCAACGGCGGCCGGTCGGCATGATGATAACTTTCAATGCCTTGCCTAACGCGCGGTTCGGTAGGTTATCGAAAATTTCAACGAACGCCTGTTCGGCACGGTTCAGCAAGAACCGCAAGCTATAGTGTAGCAGCGCTTCTTCACCCTCGACTTGGTCACCGGTGTGCCACTGTTTCAGTACCATGGAAGCTAGATACAGATTAGACAGAACATCACCCAAGCGTGCTGAGAGCATTTCGCGCTTCTTGAGTTCAGAGCCAAGGCTGGCCATGGCGGCGTCGGCACATAGGCCAAAGCCTGCTGAAATGCGTGCAATATCCTGGGCGTAGGTAGCCGCAGGGCCACTAAAGGGGACATTTGCTTTGCCCAAGCCAAACCCAAGCGTAAAGGCACGGGCAGCATTGCCGAAAATTAGCCCTGCGTGGCCAAAGAAGGCTTTGTCGAAGGCTTTAACGTCGTTGGCATCTTTAGCGGCTAGCTCGTCCAGTACATAGGGATGGCAGCGAATCGCACCTTGACCAAAGATCATCAGGTTGCGGGTCATAATGTTGGCGCCTTCCACGGTGATTGCCACCGGGTTAGCACTGTAGCCAATGCCTAGGTAGTTGCGTGGACCAAGGGTAACGGCTTTACCACCGTGAACATCCATTGCGTCACTAAGCAGCACGCGCTGGAACTCGGTCAATTGGCTCTTCAAGATGGCTGAAGGAACAGCGGGTTTTTCGCCATGGTCGATCAGGTTGGCGGTCTGGTAAACCGTAGCAGCAGAGATGTAAGCCAGCGAGGCCATGCGTGCTAACGGCTCCTGTACGCCTTCCATTTCAGCGACGGGTACGTTGAACTGACGACGTACGCGGGTAAAACCACCGCTCCAGCCTAGCGCGTAGCGGGCGGTGCCGGTGGCACCAGAAGGTAAGGTAATGCAGCGACCAATCGAGAGGCACTCGACCAGCATGCGCCAGCCTTGGCCGATCATGTCTGGGCCACCAATAATGGTATCCAGCGGCACAAACACGTCGTTACCTTTAATCGGGCCGTTCATAAACGGGCTGCCGATAGGGTGGTGACGGCGACCGATGTCCATGCCCTGAGTATCCCGGGGAACGAGTGCAAGGGTAATACCGCGGTCTTCTTCGTCACCGAGCAATTTTTCTGGATCGAAAAGACGGAAGGCCAAGCCTACCACGGTGGCGATGGGAGCCAGGGTAATCCAGCGTTTTTCGAAGTTAAGGCGTAAGCCAAGCACTTCTTCGCCATTGATAACTTGCTTACAGACAACGCCTGTATCCGGTAGCGACGTGGCATCAGAGCCAGCACGCGGGCCGGTTAGGCCGAAGCAGGGGATTTCGCGGCCATCAGCAAGGCGCGGCAAGTAGTGATCTTTCTGTTGTTGAGTGCCGTATTTTAGCAGCAGTTCGCCTGGGCCAAGTGAGTTCGGTACGCCAACGGTGACCATCAGCGTCTCATTAGCGGAGAGCTTCTGCAGCACCATGGACTGTGCCTTAGCTGAGAATCCAAGGCCGCCGTACTCCTTCGGAATAATCATGCCGAAGAAGCCTTCTTTCTTTAGATAATCCCACAGTTGTTGGGGTAGGTCAGCGCGTTCTTGGGCGATATCCCAGGCGTTACACATGCCAGCTGCTTTCGCACACTGATTATCCAAAAACGCTTGTTCTGCCTCGCTCAGGCCGTCGTCTTTATAGCTAAGTAACGCCTCCCACTGAGGTTTGCCAGAGAAGAGCTCGCCATCCCAGGAGACGCTGCCCGCTTCTAATGCCGTGCGCTCCGTATCGGACACTTTCGGCGCTACCTTTTTGAAGGTGGCGAAAATGCGCGGCGTCAGCCACTTGCTGCGTAATACGGGTAGACCAGCAATGGCAACGGCGGCAGCCGCAATTAATAGCAGCGTGCCAATAACGCTTGCGCCAAGCACTAAGCCTACTAAGCCCAGAACGCCAAGCAGGGCGAGTGCTGGCGTAGCGCCTGCTTCGCGGCGCATCACCACGAGCAAGCCAGCAACGGCAAGCACAATGAGTAGTAAGGTGAGCATGGATGTTTCTCCGTGGGTGGTTAATTGTGGACGTATTTAAACGTATGTTTGAATATTGTCAGAGTCACCTATATCAGTGCAAGCATTTCACTCTTATACATTCGCTATAGTCTCTTTACTGTAGCGTAAATAGGCCATAAAAAAACGCCATGGCGAGTGGCCATGGCGTTTAGCGTGTTGCATGCAGGTGTGAGTGAGTTACGAAGCCTGTTTAGCGGGTGCGCCGTGAGCGACGTAATAATCCACGTTGGCGCGTGGCAAAGGTTCACGTCCACGGATGCGGTCAGCAATTTTCTCCGCCAGCATAATAGTAGGCGCGTTTAGGTTGCCGGTAGGGATCACCGGGAACAGCGAGGCATCGACGACGCGCAGGCCTTCGAGCCCATGTACGCGGCCTTGGCTATCGGTCACTGCCATCTCACCTTCGCCCATGCGGCAACTGCCACACGGGTGATAAGCCGTTTCAGCGTGTTGCTTGACGAAGTTATCGAGTTCTTCATCACTTTGTACGCTAGGGCCAGGGGAAATTTCACGGCCGCGGTACTTATCAAACGCTGGTTGCGCGATGATGTCGCGGGTTAAGCGAATCGCATCGCGGAACTCTTGCCAATCTTTCTCTTTGGCCATGTAGTTAAACAAGATGCTGGGTGCCGCGTGTGGGTCTTTCGAGGTTAAGCGAATTCGTCCACGGCTTTCCGAACGCATCGAGCCAACGTGGGCCTGGAAGCCATGTGCCTGGACGGCGCTTTTACCGTTGTAGCTGATCGCGATGGGCAGGAAGTGGTACTGCAGGTTTGGCCACTCTTCCTCATCATTGCTACGAATAAATCCGCAGGATTCAAACTGGTTGCTGGCGCCAACGCCAGTACCTTTAAATAACCACTCGGCACCAATTTTTGGCTGGTTGTACCATTTCAGCGCCGGATACAGCGAAATAGGCTCTTTGCATTCGTACTGAATGTACATCTCAAGGTGGTCCTGGAGATTTTCGCCTACGCCGGGTAGCTCATGAACGACTGAAATGCCTAATTCCTGAAGCCATTCGGGGTTGCCTACGCCAGAGCGCTGAAGAATCTGCGGTGAGGCAATGGCACCGCCACACAACAGCACTTCCCGGCGAGCGCGGGCCTTGTGTGGCTGACCTTTCTGCTCGTAACGCACGCCAACGGCACGTTTGCCATCAAATTCAATCACATCGGTGACTGCGTGGGTTTCAATGGTCAGGTTACTGCGCTGCTTGGCAGTGTCCAGGTAGCCGCGTGCAGTCGATGCACGGCGTCCCTTGGGCGTGACGAAACGGTCCATCGGGCCAAAGCCCTCTTGCTGGTAGCCGTTAACGTCCTCGGTTTCTGGATAGCCCGCTTGTTTCCCTGCTTCGATAAACGTGCGGTAAAGCGGATTATTGCCAGCTTTCGGCGTGGTCACGCTGACCGGGCCGTCGCCGCCGTGGTAATCATTAGGGCCAATATCGCGGGTTTCGCACTTTTTGAAATAGGGCAGGCAACTGAGGTAATCCCACTCTTCCAAGCCGGGTTGCTTGGCCCAGTTATCGTAATCCAAGGCGTTGCCGCGGATATAGCACATGCCATTGATCAGTGAAGAGCCGCCCAGGCCTTTGCCTCGGCCACACTCCATACGGCGGCCATCCATATACGGTTCGGGATCGGTTTCAAATGCCCAGTTGTAGCGTTTGCCTTGTAGCGGGTAGGCCAGTGCGGCAGGCATTTGGGTGCGAAAATCGAAACGGTAATCGGGGCCGCCTGCTTCAAGCAGCAAAACGCTGACGTCACTGTCTTCGGTGAGGCGGGTAGCCAGTACATTGCCGGCCGAGCCTGCACCGATAATGATGTAATCAAATTCGCGTGATTGAGACATGCTTTTACCTTGGAGGAGCCGAATGATGGGTAATGAGCCGGTAGGCATAAAAGAGATACTTCTCTTCGATATACCTACCGGGAGCGTCCATTACTTCGATTAGAACACCGACTCAAACGGCCCCATCTCGATCTGTACGGACTTGGTCTGGGTGTAGTGATTGAGCGTCTCGACGCCGTTCTCACGGCCAATGCCCGACTCTTTGTAACCACCTACCGGCATCTCAGAAGGAGACTCGCCCCAGGTGTTGATCCAGCAAATGCCGGCTTCCAGCTGGTGAATAACTCGGTGAGCACGGTTTAAGCTTTCGCTGAATACACCCGCCGCCAGACCGTATTTGGTGTCATTAGCGCGACGAATAACGTCATCTTCGTCTTCAAAGGCGAGTACGGACATTACTGGGCCAAAAATCTCTTCTCTTACGATGCGCATATCGTCAGTGCAATCGGTGAAGATGGTGGGCGCAGCCCAAGCACCCTTCGCCCAATCACCGCTATTCCACGAATCGCCACCTGCCAATACTCGCGCGCCTTGCTCTTTACCCAAGGCAATATAGGAAAGCACTTTTTGCTGATGTTCAAAGCTTACTAGCGGGCCGAAGTTAACGCTGGGGTCCATCGGGTTACCCGCTTTGATACGCTGAACGCGTTCAACCAGCTTCGCCTCAAAGGCGTCTTTGACGCTGCGCTCCACGAACACACGAGTGCCGTTAGTGCAAATCTGGCCGCTGGAGTAGAAGTTGGCCATCATGGCGGCATCGGCAGCACGATCTAAATCAGCATCGGCAAACACGATCAGCGGAGATTTACCGCCTAGTTCCATGGTGACGTCTTTCAGCGTAGAGCCACCCGCAGCGGCCATCACTTTTTTGCCCGTACCGACTTCGCCAGTAAACGATACCTTGGCGATACCTGGATGCTCAGTCAGCATCGCGCCAACGCGGCCATCGCCTTGGACGACATTGAAAACACCGTTAGGTAGGCCTGCTTCAGTAAAGATTTCAGCCAGTTTGATAGCGGTTAGCGGTGTAACTTCACTAGGTTTGAAGACAATGGCGTTGCCCGCTGCCAACGCAGGAGCGGCTTTCCAGCAAGCGATTTGAATGGGGTAGTTCCAGGCGCCAATGGCACCAATGACGCCGAGTGGCTCGCGACGGGTATACACAAAGGAACTATCGCGCAGCGGAATCTGGCTGCCTTCGATAGCGGGGGCAAGGCCTGCGTAATACTCCAAGGCATCGGCACCCGTCACAATATCGACACTGGCGGTTTCGCTAATAGGCTTGCCGGTATTGTGAGTTTCCAGCTCGGCAAGCTCATCGTTGCGCTCTCTTAACAGTGCAACAGCGCGCAGTAGAATGCGTGAGCGTTCCATGCCCGTCATCGAAGCCCATTGACGTTGTCCGCGTTGGGCGGCTTCGACAGCACTATCAACATCAGCTTGGCTTGCCTGGCCAACCGTAGCAAGCAGGCTGCCATCGTAGGGGTTTGAAACGGTAAATGTCTCGCCTGAAGTGGCGTCTACCGGGCGACCATCAATATAAAGTGGCTGAATGTCTTGAGCGGCCATGTTGGTCTCCTTACTGTGTCTCTGCAGTGGATGCACGTTGATGGCACCCATGATGAATAAGCAGTTGGTCGAGATAGGTGTGCGCAAGATGTCTCGCTTCAGCGGCGTCGAGCCCTTCTGGTGTCAGCGCGCCACGCAGCCATAGACCATCAATCATTGCGGCCAAACCGCGGGCGGCATTGCGAGCGTCTGCGCGGGGCATGACGCGCTGGAATTGATGACATAAATTGGCGTACAAACGGCGGTCGTTGACATTCTGCAGCCGCTGAAGCACGGGCTTGTGCATGCTGCTAGCCCAGAAGGCGAGCCATGTTTTGGCGGCGGGGCCGGTCACCTGGGTTCGATCAAAGTTACCTTCGATGATGGCGCCAATGTGCGCCCGGGGAGAGTCGTCTTCTAACGCACGGCGGCGTGCTGCAACGGCCTCACTAAGATCGGTCAAGATCTGCCGCATTGTTGCTTCCAGCAGGCCATCCTTGCCGCCAAAGTAGTGACTAATAATGCCCGCCGAAACGCCAGCATGACGGGCGATTCGCATGACGGTTGCTTCTGCTAAACCAACTTCATCAATGGCCGCCATGGTAGCCTTAATTAACTGCTGGCGGCGTATCGGTTCCATTCCCACCTTAGGCACAGCTATCTCCTACTGACGTTGAATGCCCATTGGCTCCTGTCCTTGAAAACTAGGAGTAGGCATGATTACCTGATCATGATGGCATTTTTTTATTGAACGTTCAATCAATAAAAGTCTGCGCTGTTTTCTCGCTTTTACGGCTGTTCTTTACGGCTGCTCTTTACGGCTGCTCTTTACGAATGTTGCATACAGGGCGTACTCATATAAAACCGATAATGGAGAAGATCAATATGAACCGGACATATACACGAAGCCTAAGTACATTACTGCTGACTGCCTGTTTACCGGCAGCTGCCTATGCTGATGAGTGCAGTAGTGTACGCTTTGCTGAAGTGGGCTGGACTGACATCACGGCAACGACAGCACTGGCCAGTGAAGTATTGGAAGCGCTTGGTTACGAAACGCGCGTCGATACTGTCTCGGTACCGATTGCTTATGCGGGCATGGGTAATAATGATTTTGACGTCTTCTTAGGCAACTGGATGCCGTCAATGGCCTCTATCAGCGACCCCTATGTCGAGCGCGGCGAGGTTGAGCGCTTGGTAGTCAACCTTGAGGGAGCTAAGTACACCCTGGCAGTGCCCCAATATGTCTATGATGCGGGCGTGACCTCCGTTAATGATCTGGCAGAGCATGCTGATCAGTTTGAGCAGCGTTTACACGGCATTGAAGCTGGCAATGATGGTAACGAGCTGATTGAGCAAATGATTGATGATAACGCCTATGGGCTAGGTGATTGGCAAGTCATCGATTCGAGCGAGGCGGGTATGCTGGCTGAGCTTCGCGCGAGGGTACCCAATGAAAAATGGATGGTGTTTTTGGGTTGGGAACCGCATCCAATGAACACTAATTTTGATATGGCGTATTTATCTGATGCTGGCGACTATTTTGGCCCTAACCTGGGGGGCGCAACCGTACATACCAATACTCGTGCGGGGTTTGTTGAAGCGTGCCCTAATGTCGGTGAATTGCTAAAAAATATGACATTCACCCTGGAAATGGAAAACCAACTGATGAGTGCCATTATGGACGATGGGGTAGACCCGCGAGAGGCAGCACGCAGTTACCTCAATGAAAACGATGATGTGCTAGCAGCATGGCTCGAAGGGGTGACTACTCGAGCTGGCGAAGAAGCACTGCCAGCAGTCCAAGCAGCTTTATAAGCACACTATTCACTTAACAGGGTAGTTGAATGAAAGGCAGGTCGTTTTTGGCTTGCCTTTCATAGTTAAGATAGGCATAATCTTCACCCGTTGATGAGGGAAAGGCTACGTAGCTCAGCTGGTTAGAGCACATCACTCATAATGATGGGGTCCCCTGTTCAAATCAGGGCGTAGCCACCACATCAGCATTAGTACACTCACTTAGAAATATCAGAGTGTACCGTTATGGTGGCCCCTTAGGTCCTCCCGCAACGCTAAACTGCAAACCCCGCCAGGCCCGGAAGGGAGCAACGGTAGTGGTGGCTGCGTGTGCCGGGATGTGGCTTTTGGGGCCGCCTCCATTTCTAGTGCCGTTTCCGGCCTGTTTTGGCATAAATTCCGATCAAAATGACATGATTTGCGGTCTCTCGTGACATAACCTGATTTTGTAGTAAACCTACTCAATGAGGTGTTGTCATGTACAGGCGCAAACTCCGTCACTCCCGTGTCAAGAACCTCTACAAATTTGCTAGCTTCAAAACTGCCTCTGCTCATACTGTAGAGTCTTCCCTAGAGTTAGATGCCTGCTACCACCTTGAATACTCCCCTCAAGTTAAGTCTTTTATTGCCCCGCCGCAAACAGTGAGGGCGCTTGATAGGAAGCACCCTCATGGTAACGGTAATGAGGATGCTTTTTTTAAAACTCGACGGTCGCCGAAAGCTTGAAGGTGCGCGGTTCGCCTTGAATCAAATAATTCGCAAAGGACGTCGAAGCACCTGACCAGTAATTTTCGTCGGTAATGTTGTCGATATCTGCGCGCCAGATCCAGTCAGCGCCACCGACCGGTGTGGTGTAGCGCAGGCCAAGATCGAGGCGTGTCCAGGAATCCAGTTTCAAGTCGTTGGCCACATCAGCGTACTGCGAGCCCGTGTGCAGGATACGCCCAGTGGCAGTGAGACGCTCAATGAAGGGGGTATCCCACTCGCCACCGAACACAAAGCGATACTCTGGAACGCCCGTGGCGACATTACCTTCATTGCCATCCTGTGTTTTGGTAAGTTCGGCATCTATCCAGGTCGCACTGCTGAACAGGCGCACTCCTGTCATCGGCTCACCGTATAGGCTTAGTTCCAAGCCGCGATTACGCTGCTCGTTATCCAGGCTGCCTACGCCATCGACGACCGCTGCAGAGGGCAGCTCGATCTGGAACAGGCTAATGCCACCGCCTAGGTGGCCGTAGTCGAACTTAGCGCCTACCTCGTGTTGCTCGGCATGGGCAATACCCAAGTGCTGACCAAAGTTCACCGCTGTGGTATCGGTGACCGTGCCGCCATTCTGCAATGCTTCGACGTAGTTGGCGTAAAGAGAGATATTGTCAGTGGTCTTGAACACCGCGCCGACGGCGGGTGTCACCCGACGATCGGCATAGCGATTGCTGCTACCGTCGTTAGGGCGTTCGTCGATCTCAAGTTCCTGATAACGTGCGCCCAGTGTCAGTAAAAGCCGGTCATCAATGAATCCAAGCGTATCGCTCAGCGTGCCCCCTTGGGAGCGCGTGCGCGTCACACTACCGCCCACGAAAGGCGTGCCATCTGGGCGAGATAAATCGACAGGATCGTAGATGTTGGTCGTGCCAGCCGCGAGGAAGTTCCAGTCGGTGTCGAACTTGCGATAGGCGCTAGAGTAGCCGAAGGTGATGTCATGGCTGACCGGGCCGGTCAGCACGTAGCCACGGAGCCCCACCTGGCTGGCAATGTTGTCAATGTGGTTATCGGTTTCGAAGTCATTGACCCTGGCGTTACCCGCGTCATTGGTAAGGCGCGGAGTCGCCGACACAATGCCTTCGAGCGTGCGGTTACCCCCCAAGGCCGCGAAAGCGGTCCAGGTGTTGGTGAGGTCATATTCGCCCCTGACCATGCCGAAGTTAGTTTCTAGCTCAGTCCCACCGAAAGAGGGGGTGTAGTTCAACGATGAATCCGGCGCAGCGGGTATCTGAGTTGCCGCGCCGGTATTAACGCTTGAGCGGCCACTATCAAGGGTGAGTTTTTGATGGCCGACATCGAACAGTATTCGGCCTTGATCGCCACGGTAGTCGAGCCCAACGACGACGGAGGTATCGCGCTGAGCTTCGCCATCAATGGCGGTGTCACCACGGCCGCGCACGGCACTTATCCGTGCCCCCCATTGCTGCTGATCACCATACCGCTGGCTAGCATCGACGCCCACTTCGCCATAGCCATCGGAGCGGTAACCACTGGATAGATTGAGCATCGGGTCATCACCGGCATGCTTGGGCTCGATGTTGATGGTGCCACCGATTCCGCCGCTCCCGCCGACAGGTATGCCCGACGTAAAGGCGCTGGCGCCTTTGAAGACTTCGACGCGCTCAGCAAGGTCGCTGTTGATGATTTGTCGTGGCAGCACGCCGTATAGACCGCCGTAAGCCACGTCGTCACCGGCCAAGTTAAAGCCGCGTACCTTGTACGCTTCGCCATAGATGCCGAAGCCCAGTCCTACCGATATCGAGGCATCGTTCTGAAGCGTATTGCCCAGTGTCTGGGATTGCTGGTTCTCCATCAGCTCACTGGTATAGCTGATGACGTTGAAAGGCACGTCCATCGCGTCCTTTTCACCGATCAACCCTACGCGGCCACCCGCCGCGATTTGGCCTCCGGCGAAGGCTGGCGGTGGTGTATCTCCGTAGGTAGGCATGGAGCCCGTGACGGTGACGGTATCCAAGGACTGATTGGCAGTGCTCGTCTGCGCCCAGGCGCTCGCAGGCGTGATACCCATTGCGATCAGTGTTAGCGCGCGCAGGAGCTGAGCTTTGCGGCGCTTAGCCGCTGTGTTGAAAGTGTTCCCAAGAGACATAGTGTCGATCCGATCATTTTTACAGCAGCGCCGAGCCGCCACGTTTTTATGAAACTGATGTAAGAAAGCGGAGGGCTTGGCTGCCGTGCCGTGGTCACCCCTCAAGCATAGGCCTACATGATAAACAAAATGAGATGTATTAGCATCTGCGGGTGATATTTTTTCCGTACCCGCCTTGCAAAAAAAGGGTATTGGCGTCTAAATGTGATGCCTATTTTCTTTCTGATGCTCTCGCTGCTATGTGTTATCGGTCGATGCTCTCTTTCGTGGCCCGCTGCTGTTTATCAGCCGCTTGCTTGTTGCCCTTGTCGAATGCCCACGCACAGTGGGCCACCATCAACTGGACCATTGCCGAAACGCTACTGGCCATTGACGCGCCGCTGAGCGGTACCGCCCAAAAAAATGGCTACCATGAGTGGGTAGGGGAGCCAAGGATCCCCGACGGCGTTGTAGATCTTGGTCTGCGATCACAGCCCAACCTCGAGCTCATGGCGCAATCGCCCCCGACGCAAACGTTCATTTCGCCGATGTTCGCTGGACTGACGGAGCGTCTGGAGAGAATTGCCCCGGTCACGTCGTTTTCCCCCTATTCACCTGGTACTAATACCTGGCAAGAGATACAAACACTTACCCGTCAGCTAGGTGAGCTAACCGGCCACCGGCTGCAGGCAGCGCAGTTAATCAGCGAAACGCATACGTTGATGAACACGCTTCGCCAACAGCACCCCGATGCGCCACCGTTACTGATGGTACAATTTATGGATGCCCGTCATGTAAGGGTTTTTGGTGATAACAGTCTCTACAACGCTGTGCTTGAACAAATTAATCTGACCAATGCCTGGGACCGGCCCACCAACGCCTGGGGATTTTCACTATCAGCTATCGAAGCACTCTACGATTACCCCGAGGCAACCCTAGTCATTGTTGACCCAGTGCCAACCGGTGTTGAAGACGCATTGGCGAAAAGTGGTTTATGGCAACATTTGCCCAGCGTTAAAAACGCCAATTTATTGCGTTTACCGCCAGCATGGAGTTTTGGAGCGCTGCCTTCCGGGCAACGCTTTGCTCGGGAGTTGGTTGCTGCGCTCGCGTCTCAGCCACGACGTTGACGCACGTCGCTATACGGGCGCTGTTCCTGAGATGGCGCCTGGGGGTGAATAGCCAGTAAAAGTGCTAGCCGACGGCAGGGCATGTACCCCACAAGAGGAAATCGGAAGGAGGTGTTACGTTTGTTCCACTCAGTATCTATACGTATTTGAGTTCTGTCGTGCTAGTTCTAGTGTGCCATAAATTGATTCTGCTACCGTGTGATGATGATACCAGTCTACCTATTGGACTGAGGTTGAGCGCTATACTATCTCACAAGCTCCGTGATCATTTTGAGGGATATCTTAGGGAACTGGCTATCTAAGTGAATCCGCATAAGTTATGGTGTATAAAGCGAGGCTTAT
>NZ_JABUZE010000101.1:0-1085 GCF_014897805.1 Halomonas sp. 3F2F | reverse complement strand
CTAAGTGCCTGATCTTAAGTTTTCGTGTAACGTTGGAGTCTGATATCTCTAACGGATGGAACCATGTTAAGGCGTTTCGTTGCTCCCCTTACTGACTCTGAACAGCAGACGCTGTCCTCCGCCTATCACCACGGTGAGAAGCGTGCTCTACGACGCCGTGCACATGCCATCCTACTGAGCAATCAAGGCCATACGATCAACCAAATTAGCCAGATACTGGAGGTCCGCCGCGACGCCGTATCACGATGGCTCAAACAATGGGAAGCGTCAGGCCTCGATGGATTGATCGACAAGCCCCGCAGTGGTCGCACGCCCGTCTTGGACGAGAGCGATCATCAGCGACTGCAGGAGCTCGTCGCCGAACAGCCTCACCAGATTCGATCCTTGCAGGCCCGTTTTGAAGAAGAGACGGGCAAGACCGTCAGCACGGTGACCCTTCGCCGAGCGTTGAAAAAAAAATGACTTCAGCTTCAAACGTATCCGGCACTCACTCAAAGCATTGCGTGACGAGACGGATTTCCGAAACACCCAAGGCCTCCTCAAGGCACTCCATCAGCAGGAGGACCAGGGTGAGCACGAGCTCTATTACTTTGATGAATCGGGTTTTTCACAATCGTCGTCGGTACCCTATGCGTGGAGTCCCATCGGGCAACCCTGCGAGGTGACCGCCTACTCACACAGCCGAAGGCTGAACGTATTGGGGTTCCTCAGCCGTGCTGGGAAACTGATCTACCACACCACTACCGGGTCAGTGACCACCGAGACGGTCATCGAAGCGTTTGACCAGTTTGTAGCACAGAAAAAAACCGATACCTTCGCTGTTGTGGTGCTCGACAACGCCAGCATGCATCGCTCGCAGGCCTTCAGGCGGAAAATAGTCGAGTGGATGTCGCACCGTGTGCATCTGGTTTACTTATCGGCCTACTCGCCGGAGCTGAATCTGATTGAGATACTGTGGCGTCAGATGAAGTACGCATGGCTGCCGTTGAGTGCTTACCTTTCGTTTGATCACCTCTGTGAAGAGGTACACCGGCTATTGGGTAGCTATGAAGCTGATCACGCGATTAATTTTGAATAAGCACTTA
>NZ_JABUZE010000099.1:0-22328 GCF_014897805.1 Halomonas sp. 3F2F | reverse complement strand
AACCCACGAAGTTGAGGAGGGGCAGGTCAATCCATCATGTCTACAATACTAGAGCAGAGTATCGGTTCAGATGCGGTGTTATTTACGGGGCGGGATGGTCGCGCGCTAAAGCGCCCTCCCACAACACCACTAATACAGTGGCGGTGTTGCAGGAGGCGTTAAGGTTTAGGCTTTTAGGACGTAACGCAGGGTTTCGACGACTTGATCGGTGGTGGTGCACCAGGCTTGGGCTTGGGCATCGACTTCTTTTAGCGGGTGAACAATATCTTCGCTGTGCAGGGTGATGTAGGGCTTGGCGAGTGCGGCGCAGTAGCCTGCATCAAACGCGGCGTTCCACTGTTTGTACTTGTCGCCGAAGCGCACAACTACCAGATCTGCTTGCTCAATCATGGTGCGGGTGCGGATGGCGTTGACCTTGGAGGACTGATGGTCGCGCCAGAAGCCATTTTCCGGCTTGCCCAGGTGATCGCCTGCGGCGTCACTGGCGTCGTGATCGGTGACCGGGGCGGTGAAGACGATATCCAGGCCCGCTGCATCAGCGCCGCGCTGAATCTCTTCGCGCCAATCGGTGTGGATTTCGCCAGAAAGATAGACGTAAAAGCTCATAGTCGCTCCTGATAACTTGGTTATTTAATAGGCAGGATTATTTTATGGAAAAATATTCCATATTGATACCTGGGTTTATTTTTCCGGCTTTTTGGCGAGCAGGTAAATATCCATAATCCAGCCGTGGGTGTCGCGTAGTTCCGCGCGGCGTTGGATGATTTGGTCGCTGACCTCGCTTAGCCAGCCTTTGATTAAGCACTGTTTATCCATGCCCAGGTAGGCGCCCCACCAGATATAGGTGTCGTCAAACGGCAGCGTGGTAAACGCCCCGCCGCTATCCAGCATCACCGCTACCGTGGCGGCATCGTTCGGCCAGCCGCGCTCGCGTAGGCGGCGGCCGGTGGTGATTTGTACTGGCTCTGCAAGCGCGTTGAGGGGAATTTTATGTTCAGCGGTAAGCACCTGCAGGCTGGTGATGCCAGGCACGACCTCTACATCTACCTGCTTACCCGCAGCGCTTAGCCGCTGGCTAATACGCAGGCTGCTGTCGTAAAGCGAGGGGTCGCCCCACACCAGCATGCCGACCCGCCCGCCATTGGGAAGATGTTCATCCATCAACTGCGCCCAAACGCTGGCAATCGCAGCGTGCCAGTCGTCTACCGCGCTAAGGTAGTCATTACGGCTATCACGGCTGGGAAGATCGAACTCGACGATTTTGGTGGTCACCGGTTCTTCTAACAGGCGTTCGCAGAGTAAGCGGCGTAGATCGATTAGATCCGACTTGGCCTCGCCCTTGCGGGGCAGCAGGATCAGGTCGGCGCTATTGAGGGCGCGCACGGCGGCCAGGGTGACGTGATCAAGGTTGCCGGTGCCGATGCCTATCAGCGATAGCGTGATCATAAGTCGCTCTCTTGGTCTTGGCTTGCCGTGGCAAAAGGCGAATCCGCCGACTGAGGGCGAAAGCGGCGGTCGTAGCCTACGGCATAGAGGCTGCTTTCCTGGAAGTCTTCGCTCTCCAGTACCGGCCCCACCAGAATTAGCGCGGTTCGCTGCATGGTGTCATCGATCAGCGCTTCTATGCTGGCTAGCCGCCCACGTACCACCCGCTCGTCGGGCCAGCTTGCCCGCCACACAATCGCGACCGGGCACTGCGCGCCGTAGTAAGGCGTCAGGCTTTCGACTACCTGGGAAAGGTTATGGATGGAGAGGTGGATAGCCAGCGTTGCCCCAGTGCGGGCGAAATTGGCAAGCATCTCGTTACTGGGCATGGCGCTGGCACGACCCGGCGTGCGGGTGAGCACCACCGACTGAGCCACGCCGGGCAGAGTTAACTCCTGACCTAAGGTTGCCGCCGCTGCCGCAAAGGATGGCACGCCTGGAGTAATGCTGTAGGGGATATTCAGCTCGCGCAGGCGACGAAGTTGCTCGCCCATGGCCGACCATACCGAGAGATCCCCCGAATGCAGTCTGGCGACATCCTGGCCTTCGGCGTGGGCGCGGCTGATTTCCTGCATAATCTCATCCAGCGAGAGCGGCGCGGTATTGATCACCATTGCCCCCGCCGGGCAGTGTTCCAGAATCTGCTCCGGCACTAAAGAGCCCGCATACAGGCACACCGGGCAGGCGGCGATTAAATCCCGCCCGCGTAGAGTAAGCAGATCCGGCGCGCCGGGGCCTGCGCCAATGAAATGTACGGTCATTAACTAATTCCTAGGCTTTGTACGAAAAGTCGGCGAGCGAAGACTAGACAAGGCAAAAATCAACGAAAAAACGGAGTTTACGTGGTGTAAATGAGTATTTTGAGGCGATTTTTAACGCCGTATTGTCGAGCACAGGCAGTTTTCGTGCAAAGCCTAACGCCAGTGCGGCGGTAGCCTGTCGATCCGCTGAAATGATCCTGGGCCCCACTAATCTCGCATTCGGGCCTGCTGCTAGCAGCGCCACGGCCTCGGCAACGCTGCCTGTGCCGCGCGCCTGCAAACTGTGTGTTGAATGGGTAAGCGTTGCCACTGTTGATAGCTCGGCATCTGCTACGGCAATGACTTCGATATTACGCAGTCGGCCTAGCTCTTCTACCAACGGCAACATAGAACGTGCCGCCGCCAGCCGGTTGATAAGGCCGTACTTATAGACAGCACCGTACTTGTAGACAGAGCCGTACTGGTCGATCAGTTGATCCAGCGCTTGGCCGAGCGATTTAATCGTGGCTTCGCGGCGAAAACCAAACCCTGCAATTCTCAATACCGATGGCTTCATCTAACGCCCCGCCACTGAACAATCGGATAGATGGCTTTCCAGCCCCGCCGTGTGCCGATGGGGGCTGCGTTGGCAAGCTCTAAACGCAGCAGTTCGCCGCCTACCTGCTGGTGCCAGTGCGCCAGCAGCGCTTCGGATTCCAGAGTGACGGCATTGGCGACGATACGCACGCCCTTGGGCAGGCGCTGCCATAAGTCGTCTAACAGCGCTTGAGATAACCCGCCGCCGATAAATACCGCATCGGGTAGCGGCGTATCGTTGAGTACGTCAGCCGCGCGGCCCTGTTTTACTTCTAGCCAGTCAACGCCAAGGCTGTTTGCATTGCTGCGTGCTCGTACTGCCCGTTCAGCGTTTTGCTCAAAGCCCACCGCCTGATTATCCGTATGCGCGAGCAGCCACTCAATGGCAACGGAGCCTGAGCCGGTGCCGATATCCCACAGCCGCTCGCCGGGCATGGGGGCAAGGGCCGCCAGGGTGATGGCGCGAATGGTCTGTTTGGTAATCTGGCCGTCGTGGTCAAAAAAATGATCCGGCAGGCCGGGCGTCAGCGGCAAGGCGGGGCCGTTACCGGCAACTTCCAGCGCTACCGCCACCGGATGGGCAATGTCGTCGGGCAAGCTGGCGTCGATACGACAATGGCGAATGCGTTCGTTATCGCCGCCCAAAGATTCCAGCAGCGTTAGCTGGGTATCGCCAAAGCCAAGGCTAGTTACCAGCGCCGCCAGCTCGGTCACCGCCGCGCCGTCTCTTACCAACACCAGCAAGCGTCTACCGGCATGCAGGTAGGGCCGAATACGGGTTAGCGGCTTGGCGTGTAAACCCAGGCAAACACAACGCTCCAATGG
Source organism: Halomonas sp. 3F2F (assembly GCF_014897805.1). Taxonomy (NCBI): domain Bacteria; kingdom Pseudomonadati; phylum Pseudomonadota; class Gammaproteobacteria; order Oceanospirillales; family Halomonadaceae; genus Halomonas; species Halomonas sp. 3F2F. The sequence continues at coordinate 18,681 of NZ_JABUZE010000099.1, read as the reverse complement.
CCAGCCCAAACGTGCAGCCGCCAAGCTAAAAGAGGAAGGGGCTGGCAGTGCCTGCCACTCGTTTACGCTGAGATGCTGCGCTAATGAGGTACCCGCCCCAAACCAGAACGGGTCGTTGGAGACCAGCATCACCACCCGGCGGCCACGCTGGTTTAGCAGCTTTGTAATGCCATCAGCAAAGGGCACTGGCCACTCAATCACCTCAGCGTTTAGCGGCGGTAAAAGGCGCAGGTGACGGCGTGCGCCGAACACTACCTCGGCACTTTCCAATGCCTGTCGGCTTGCCGCTGTCAGCCCCTGTGTGCCACCCTCTCCCCAGCCTAAAAGGGTAAGCCAGGGAGCGTTGTTAACCTCAGCCATGATCAAAATCCTAATTCTCGGCGGAACCAGCGAGGCCAGCGCCCTGGCCAGCGCTGTTGCCAAGCGTGGCATTCCCGCCATTTTTAGCTATGCAGGGCGCGTTAACACGCCTAAACCCCAGCCACTGCCGACCCGCATTGGCGGCTTTGGTGGCGTTAATGGGCTGGTCACGTTTTTAGCCCAGGAGCGCATTACCCATATTGTTGATGCCACCCACCCGTTTGCCGCACAGATGAGCAGCAACGTGTTAGCCGCGGCGGCGCAGTGCGGTGTAAAGACCACCGCTTTTACCCGGCCTGCCTGGCAGCCTGTTACCGGCGACCAATGGCAAAGCGTGGCAAGTATTGATGAGGCCCTTAACGCCTTGGCTGGCCCGCCCCAACGGGTGCTGCTCGCGATTGGGCGAATGCACCTTAGCGCCTTTGCCGCTCAGCCTCAGCACCATTATGTGCTGCGTTTAGTTGACCCGCCAACCAGCCCGTTGCCACTGCCGGATGTCAGCACTGTGATTGATAGAGGCCCGTTTACGCTGGAAGGCGATCTCGCCCTGCTGGAAAATCAGCGCATCCAGCGCATCGTGTGTAAAAACGCTGGCGGCGAAGGTGCGTCGTCGAAACTCAGCGCGGCAAGAAGGCTCGGCCTACCCATTGTGATGATAGAACGGCCGGCACTGCCGCCACGCCACGAAGTTCATCGTATCGATGACGTGTTTAGCTGGCTTAGTGACCACTATTAATCATCACAGCGTTTAATCAGCCGAACGCGGCGTATAAACCAGCGGCACGCCACTGCGTTCAATCAAGCGGGTTTGCTGGGAACCAACGATGACCAGCGTGCGCATATCAGCCATATCCGTCGTTGCTTGCCCTAATGTGGTAACGCGAATTGCTTCTTCGGGGGTCGAAACCGCGCGGGCGAAGATTATCAATCGATCCGGCCCACAGGCTTCCCGCAGTACCTCTAGCGTTCGTTCAAACCCCGCTGGCCGTGCCTTGGAGCGCGGGTTGTAAAACGCCATGGCGAAGTCGGCCTCGGCAGCCAAGCGCAGGCGCTTCTCAATCAGCGCCCAGGGTTTGAGGTTGTCGGATAGATTAATGCAGCAGAAGTCGTGCCCCAGCGGTGCGCCGACGCTTGCGCTGGCGGCCAGCATGGCAGAAATACCCGGCAGTACCTGAATATCCAGCGTGCGCCACTGGGCATCCCCCGCTTCCAAGGCTTCGAATACCGCAGCGGCCATGGCAAATACGCCAGGGTCGCCAGAGGAGACAACCACTACCCGGTGGCCCTCAAGCGCCAGCTGTAGCGCCTGCTCCGCCCGGCGAATCTCTTCGCGGTTATCTGAGCCATGGCGGACTAACCCAGCCCTGGGAGCCACGCGATTAACGTAGGGCACATAGCCGACCACATCGGTGGCTTCGAGTAGCGCAGCCGAAACCTCCGGGGTAATCATGGCATCGGCACCCGGCCCGAGGCCGACGATTTTCAGCCAACCGCTCATGGCCGCCTCCCGTTGCCATGAATCAGCACAATCGAGAAGTAAGGCACGCTTTCGCCAACCTCGCTCAGCAGCAGCACGCGCTGCTGGGTCATGGCGGCGTACTCGATCAACCACGCCTCGCCTTCACGGCCAGCATGCGCCAGCGCTCGGCGTAGTTTGGCCAGGTTGCGGCCAATTTTCATCACCACCAGTGCATCGGTTTGGGCGATGCGCTCGGCCAACGTCTCTTCCGGCAGCGTGGCCATCAGCACCGTCATGATGTCATCACCCCAGGTAATTGGCTGCGCGGTAGCCGTCCAGGCCGCCGACATACCGGTAATCCCCGGCACTACCGAGACCGGCACGCGGTTCAGCAGCCGCGTGTAGAGGTGCATAAAGGAGCCGTAGAAGAACGGGTCGCCTTCGCAAAGCACCACGACATCGCACCCGGCCTCTGCCATCTCGATCAGTTGGGCCACGCTGCGTTCGTAAAAAGCCGACAGCAGTTCATTGTAGCGAGGGTCGTCAAAAGGAATTTCCGTGGTAACCGGATACTCCATGGGCAGCTCGGTTGCACCAGGGGCGATCAGTCCTTCCACTATGGTACGCGCATGCCCGCTGCGGCCCTGCTTGCGAAAATAGGCCACATGGCTGGCACCACGAATCAAGCGGTCGGCACGCACGCTCATTAGGTCTTGGCTGCCGGGCCCTAAGCCAACCCCGTAAATGGTTCCTTGGGTCATTCGATACGATCCGCCATGGCGTTGATGGCCGCTACCGTGACGGCGCTACCACCCAGGCGGCCACGCACGATACAGCTGGGCAGCGCGGGGTTAGCCAACAGCGCTTCTTTGGATTCCGCCGCGCCAACAAAGCCGACCGGGCAGCCAATAATGGCCGCCGGGCGCGGGCAGTCTGGGTCTTCGAGCATATTAAGCAGATGAAACAGCGCGGTGGGCGCATTGCCAATGGCGACCACGGCACCTTCCAGGTGCGGCCGCCACAGTTCCAGCGCTGCCGCTGAACGGGTATTGGCCATTTCCTGGGCAAGGCCTGGAGTGCGCTCATCGTTAAGGGTGCAGATGATGTCGTTATTAGCGGGCAGCCGTTTGCGGGTAATGCCTTCGGAGACCATCCGTGCATCGCAAAGAATCGGTGCGCCCTGCTCTAACGCTGAACGCGCTCGATTGACCACGTCATTCTGAAAATGGATATGCGCCGCCAGCTCCACCAGCCCAGCGGCGTGAATCATGCGTACCGCAACCGTTTCTTCTTCCGCTGAAAAGCGATCAAGCTCAGCTTCATTGCGAATAATCGCAAACGACTGCCGGTAAATCGCCGGTCCGTGTGTTTCATAAACGTGAGGCACCCAAACTCTCCAAATAGTGTAAAACGTCAGATTCACAAAGGCCGGTGGCCTTCGGTGCGCTATCGGCGCGACCGTTAACAATCACGTCAAAGCGCCCTTCGCGGCCGGTTAGGCACAGCGCTGCTGGCCGTTGGCGGGCGCAGCCTTTGGCGCACCCAGATATGTGTACGGTTGTTTCCACCCAGCCACTTAGCCGTTCGGCAAGCGGCTGGGTGGCAACACTCGCCTGTTCGCAGTATGGCGCACCGGGGCAGGCATCCATCGCTAACCGCGGGTCGCTATTATGACGGATTAAGCCATCAACCGCGGGTAGTGTATCGCAATCCTTCAACAATAAGCGCCGCCAGGGCGTGAACTGCACAGCACTGATATTTGTTAGAGAACCATTTGCCGGAGAGACAGTCTCGCGCAGCGTATTAGCCGCCACCCGGCCAAAAGGCAGCCCCACCACCATACCGTTGCTATGTTTGCCCAGCGCCAGCTTCTCGCCAGGGGATGCGGGGGCAGTATCAGCGGCCGCCCAGTCAGGCAGCGGTGCTATGTGCCGCCGCATGCGCCCAGAGTCCCAGCCGCCGCTGTCCACAAACCAATGGGTCAGGCGTATTAACTGCTCAACGGCGGCTTCGGGCTCGTTCACCGCCGTGCCACATTCATAGCCATCGGCGCGCACTATCAAACCGCCGTCCACCGAGCGCTCAATACGAAAATCAGCGGCGCTATCGCACAGCACCGGCGCTTTTCCTGTATCAATCGCAATACCGATCTTGCCGGGCATAGGCGCTAATTCGCTGCCCCGCACTTGCAACAGGCGGGCAATGGTATGAGTGTCATCGCCCTCTTGCCAAGCGGATGCCAGCATCAGCTGTGGCTGGCGTTCTGCTTGCGGGTCGTCGCTCACCAACTGATGCTCAATCAGAAACGCCATCAGCGGCGGCCAGCTGGCCTCGGTCACTCCCCGTAGTTGAATATTGGCCCGACTGGTTAGCTCGATCAAACCGCTGCCGAAGGTCTCGGCGGCTTCACACAGTGCCACTACCTGCTGCCGTGAAAGCTGGCCCAGCGGTGGGCGTACACGTACCAACAGGCCATCGCCGGTGGCCATAGGCCGCCACGCGCCGGGGCACCAACCTTTAATGCGCGGGCTGGTGGTCATAATTCCCCGTCTCTTTGGCTTCATCCATTTCCAGCAGCAGGTCTTGTAGCGCCTGGCCGTGTTCGCCGGGGGCTTGCCACATGCCTCGCTGGGCGGCTTCGAGTAAGCGTTCCGCCATCTCTTCTAAGGCTGCGGGGTTGTGCTCACGCAGAAACTGCTGATTAGCAGCGTCGAGCACCAAGGCATCACTCACCTGGGCGTACTGGTAGTCGGCGACTAGATCGGTGGTGGCATCGTAAGCAAACAGATAGTCCACCGTGGCAGCCATTTCAAAGGCGCCTTTATAGCCATGTTCACGCATGGCATTGATCCACTTGGGATTCAACACGCGCGAGCGGATCACCCGCGCCAGTTCCTCTTTCAAGGTACGAATCTTGGGCACCGCGGGATTGGCGTGGTCGGCGTGATAAATGGTCGGTGCTTTTCCGCTTAGCGAGCGCGAGGCGCTGGCCATACCGCCCTGAAAAGCGTAATAGCTGTTGGAATCAAGAATATCGTGCTCGCGGTTATCCTGGTTCTGCATCACCGCATCCAGCCCCTGGAGCTGCTGTTCAAACGCCGCCCGCGCGGCAGTGCCGGAAGCCTTAAACTGGCCGTAGGCGTAGGCACCTGTATCCATATAGGCCTCGGCTAAATCGTCGGCGCTGTCCCAAGAGCGGTTTTCAATCAGCCGGTTTAAGCCCGCACCATATTCGCCGGGCTTGCTGCCGAAGATACGGTAGCTTGCCTCTTGGGCGGCCATCTCTGGGCTTAGCCCTTGGTCTTCCAGTACTTGCTGGCGAGCAAGCACCGCCTCGCGGATGGTGTTGCTGTTACCCGGCTCTTCATAACTAGCCACCGCTTGCACGGCGGCGTCAAACAGGCGGATCACATTGGGGAAAGCATCGCGGAAGAACCCGGAGACCCGCAGCGTGACATCAACCCTTGGGCGATTGAGCAGCATCGAGGGGATCACTTCGAAATCACTCACCCGCTGGGAGCCCAGCGACCATTTAGGGCGCACGCCCATCAGCGCGAAGGCCTGGGCGATATCATCGCCGCCGGTGCGCATGGTGGCGGTACCCCAAATCGAAAGCCCCAAACGGCGCGGATAGTCGCCGTTATCCTGCAGGTAGCGCTCGACAAACGCCTGGGCGGATTTTTCCCCCAGCGTCCAGGCGGCTGGCGATGGAATTGAACGGTTATCGACGCTGAAAAAGTTACGCCCGGTGGGCAGCGTATCCAGCCGCCCTCGGCTGGGCGCGCCGCTAGGCCCAGCGGGAACAAAGATACCTTCTAGGCCGTCGAGCAGCGACTGAATCTCCATTTTCACACCACGCTGCATAGCGACCCATAGCTGGTCGCGGGCATAGCGCAGCTGCTCCGCCGTGTTGGGGTAATCTTGGGCCAGTTCCTCCAGGCAACCAGGGGCTAATACGTAGTCGGCCACCCAGCGCTCGGCCAGCAGTTCAAGGCGCTCGCGGGTATCCGCGCCGGTGCGCCAAGGGGTATCCAGCAGCTCCCTTAGAACAACGGGTTTAGGCTCCTGCCAAGGTTCGTTGCCAGCGGCTAGCGGATCAAAATCCAACCCTAAATCACTCGCTAGATTGTGCAGCAGGCCGCGGCTGGCCACCGCTTCACCACGGGGTAGCCGTAGCAGCGCCACCAGCGTTCCCGCCCGCTTCTCTTCAGGCGGCAGCGTGCCGAGTATGTGCAAGCCATGACGAATCTGCGACTCTTTGATATCGCACAGAAAGGTATCCAGCTCGTTGAGAATGTCGGCGTCATCAGTACTGTTTTCACAACCGTCGACGGCGTGCGCCAGTTCCTGATCGATACCGGTATCACGCAGGTGAGCGAGAATCTGGCTGCGAATCAGCGCTTCCCGGCGCGGGTCCATATCCAGCGCTTGATAATACTCATCACATAGCGCTTCAAGCTCGGCCATAGCGCCGTAGAGTTCGGCCCGCGCTAGCGGCGGCATCAGGTGGTCGATAATCACCGCCTGACTGCGGCGCTTGGCCTGGGCACCCTCGCCGGGATCATTCACAATAAACGGATAAAAGTGCGGCAACGGCCCCAGGGCAATATCCGGCCAGCAGTCAGCGCTCAAGGCGATGCTTTTACCCGGCAGCCACTCTAAGTTGCCGTGCTTGCCCACGTGGATGACTGCATCAACTTGATAGTGCTCGCGCAGCCAGTAGTAAAACGCCAGATAGCTGTGGGGTGGCACCAGCTCCATATCGTGATAGGACTGGGTAAGATCGTCGATAAAGTCGCGTTCCGGCTGGATCCCCACAAAGGTCTCGCCTAAGCGAATACCGGCGATCATCAAACGCCCCTGGCGGCATTTGGGGTCTTCGTTAGGCGCACCCCAGCGCGTCCATACGGTTTCCTGCAGCTCGCTGGGCAAGGTTTTAAACCAAGCAAGGTAGTCGTCAACGCTGATACTCTGCCAGCAGGCGCGCTGGTCGAGGCTGCCGTGATCGTTGGTCACCGCGCCCTGAAGTTGGCGGATCAACGCATCGCCATTTTCCGGTAGCTCGCTGAGCGGATAACCCGCCTCTTTCAGGGCGCTGAGAATCTGCAGCGTCGATGCGGGGGTATCCAGCCCGACCCCGTTACCGATCCGGCCATCCCGATTGGGGTAGTTGGCCATGATCAGCGCGATGCGCTTCTGCCTATTGGGGGTTAGCCGTAGCGAACAAATGCGCCGCGCCAGCTCGGCGACAAAGGCGGCTCGTTCTGGATGAATCACGTGGTGGGTCACTGCCAGCTGGCAGCGCTGGTTATAGTGGGCTTCGGCTTTAAACCCCACCGCCCTAGTGATAATGCGACCATCCATTTCGGGGAGCACCACCTGCATGGCCACATCGCGGCTATGCAGTCCGGCGGCCATGTCCTGCCAGTCTTCACTGGTGCTGCTGGCAAGTATCGCCTGGAGCACCACGGGTCGCCCCACAAACAGGCTGTCGGGTAGCTTTTCACCCAGAGCATCCAGGCCGTCGGCGTTGCGATTGACCGCAAAGCTGGTGGTATTGATCACCAGCATGGCGCCGGTTTGCTCAATCAGGTGGTTGATAAAATCAATGCATGGCCCCTCTTTCAAGGAGGCCACGGCAACCGCTAGCGGCTCTAGCCCTTTTTCTTTGAGCGCTGCCAGTAGGCCATCTGGCACGGCAGTATTCGCCCCCTGCAAGTGGCTGCGATAAAACAGCAGCAGGCACACCGGCCGCCCGGGTATCTGACGGTCGCGCCACTCGCTAAGGCTTAGCGCCTGCTGGTCTTGCGACGCATAAATCACCGCGGCCGGAATAACTTTCGGCTCCTGCCATGCCAGAGAAAGCGATAAACATTCGCTGGCGATAAAGCGCAGCAACTGCTCGGCGTTATCCACGCCGCCCTCTCTTAAATAGCGCCACACCCGGTAAGCGCCATCAAAGGCGATGGTGGAATCTTCTAATAGGGCATCATCCGGTGCGTCGCAACCCGGCACCAAAATCAGTTGGCGCTCGGGCCTAGCCACCGCCCAAGCGAGCAGGCGTTCATGGCCGTACTGCCAGTAGGCTTTACCGCCCAGCAGTGAAACGATGACCAGTTGAGCCTTTTCCAGCACCCGATCTTCATAGAGATCATAGGCCGCCGGTTTTACCAAATTCATCCAGTTGGCTAGCCGCACCGAGGGGTACGCTTCCCCCAGGCGATCAACCGCCTGGGCCAGCGCCGACAGATTGCTATCAGCGGCGGACAGTATCACGACCTCGGCGGGGCTCTGCTGCAGATCGATAATGCCTTCATCATCGACAAAGCCCCCGGGCTTGGCGGCAAATAAGTGCATTAGGTGGCCGTCTGAACCTCTGCCTCAGTTAGCGCTTCACGTAGCGCGGCGCTATCCAGCGATTTGCCAATAATTACCAGCTGGGTCTGGCGCGTCTCGTCCTGGCTCCAAAGCCGATCGAAGTAACCTTCCAAACGCTCGCCAACCGCCTGAATAACCCGGCGCATGGGTTTGCCGGGAATCGCCGCAAAGCCTTTGGCGCGGTAGATCTCATGGCTTTTCAGCAGTTGCTGCAGCTTGCTGGCCAGGGCGTCGCCATCCACTTCACCCAGGGTAATCACGCAGGAATCAAAGTTATCGTGGGCGTGGTCGTGGTGCGCGCCTTCAGCGTGGTGCTTATCGTGATGATTGGTGATGCTGTCAATATGCTCTTCGCTGGCCGCACCAATGCCCATCAGCGCTTCCAACTGGGCGGTGTCGGTGGTCTGGGTCTGATCGATAAACAGCGTTTTTACCGATTCGCTCACCCGCGACTGAATCACCGCTTCAACCTGCGTGCGCTCTTCCGGGCTGAGCAGGTCCGCCTTGCTGACCAGTACCAAATCCGCCGCGCTTAGCTGGTCATCCAGTAGCTCACGCAGGCTGGGGTCGTGATCCAGGCTTTCATCAGCGCGACGCTGGGCTTCGACCTTATCCACATCGCTGGCATAACGGCCGGCAGCTACCGCGGGGCCATCAATCACGGTAATAATCGCGTCGACGGTGCAGTGCTGGCGCACGTCGGGCCAGTTAAACGCCTGTACCAGCGGCTTAGGCAGTGCCAGACCGCTGGTTTCGATCAGAATGTGGTCGATATCATTGCGGCGGGCAACCAGCTTTTTCATCACCGGTAGGAACTCTTCTTCCACGGTGCAGCAGATGCAGCCGTTGGCCAGCTCATAGATGCTGCCATCTTCCCCGTCTAGCTGCCCGCCTTCGCTACCCTCTTCACACCCCAACGCGCAGCTGCGCAAGAGGCTAGAGTCGATATCCTGCTCGCCGAACTCATTCACAATCACGGCGATCCGCTTGCCGGTAACCTGGCGCAGAATATTGGCCAACAGCGTGGTTTTGCCGCTGCCGAGAAAACCGGTGACGACCGTGGCGGGAATCTTGTTTAACTTCACATTACTGGGTTGCATGGGTAAATGCCTCGCTGTATCGCTGTTCAGCGTGCGCCGGGCTGGCGGAAAAAAGCCTCGCCACAGCGTCAGGATTGTTGGGGAAAAACAGATGTAAATAGGTCGCCGTTAAGCGATTCTGACGGTAAATCGCCTCCCCCGGTGCGGGGTGGCGCTGGCGACGGCCATGAGCAATCGGCTCGGGGGTGCCTTCGGCCATAGAGCGGTGGTGGGCATGGCCGCGAACCGGGCCTTCCGGCAGTTCAGCCGTTTGCATCCCCTGGCAGCCACGCCGACCGCGCATCGCCCCCTGCCCAGGCAGCAAGCCGAGCATGGGATGGGTGATATCGTCGTAGTCAGTCAGGGTTTCCAGGCAGTACAGCAGGCCGCCACACTCAGCCAGAATGGGCTTGTCGGCGCTATAGAAAGCCTCAATGGCCGAACGCATGGCGCTGTTACCGGCCAGTTGCTGGGCATGAAGTTCCGGGTAGCCTCCCGGCAGCCACAGCGCATCGCATTCGGGCAGACAGCTATCCGTCAGCGGCGAGAAGAAACGCAGCGTTGCGCCCATCTGCTCCAGCAGGTCGAGATTGGCCTGATAGATAAAGCTGAAGGCGGCATCACGGGCTACGCCAATGGTGCGGCCTTTAAGTACCGGCTTAACGGCCGCAAGCTGCTCTTGCGGAGCGGCAAAGGTCACCGGTGGCAGTGCTGCAAGCGCTTCCAGCAGCCCAGCCGCTTCCAGTGCCTTGGCACCCGCTTCAAAGCGTGCCTCTAAATCCTCGCGAATCTCCGCAGCTTGCACCAGCCCAAGATGGCGTTCGGGGAGCGCTAAATCAGGGTCTCGTGGCACAGCGGCCAGCAAAGGAATCGTCGCCGGCAGCGCCCCTTCGATCAGCTCGCGATGGCGCTGCGAGCCGCAGGCATTGGCAATAAGCCCGGCGATATGGATATCATCCCGAAAGTTGGCAAGCCCTGATACCAGCGCGGCTGCGGTCTGCGCCATACCTTTTACATCCATGACAATTGCCATGGGAATAGCAAATAAGGCCGCCAGGTCGGCGCTTGAAGGCTCACCATCAAACAGCCCCATGGCTCCTTCGACCAGAATCAAATCCGCTTCACAGGCGGCGTCATAAAAACGCTGGCGGCAGTAGGCTTCGCCTGCCATCCATAAATCTAACTGATCTACCGGTTGACCTGAGGCCTGAGCCAATATCTGCGGGTCCAGATAATCAGGGCCGGTTTTAAACACCCGCACCACCTTGCCCTGATTACGTAGCAGCCGCGCCAAGCCCGCCGTGACGGTAGTTTTACCCTGGCCAGAAGCCGGGGCAGCGATAAACAGCGCGGGGCAGCGAGCGGTTAGCATACTCATTAATACTCGATCCCCGCCTGAGCTTTGACACCGCCGCGAAACGCGTGGCGCTCATCTTGAACAACGCTGATGGTATCGGCGATTTCCTGCAGCGGCGTGGCCATGGTGCGCCCAGTAATGATCACGTTCTGGTGCGCCGGGCGGCGTTGCAAGGCTTCTACCACCGGCTCGGGGTCGAGATAGCCGTACTTGAACATGTAGCTCATCTCATCCAGCACGATCATATGATAAGCGGGGTTCTCCAGCAGTCCTTTAGCGACTGCCCAGGCGGCTTGGGCGGCTTCGATATCCCGCTCGCGATTCTGGGTTTCCCAGGTAAAGCCGTGGCCCATGATGTGCCAATCAAGCTTGGGATGATCGCGAAAGAACAGGTATTCGCCGGTTTCGCGGCGGCCTTTAATAAACTGAATGACCGCGCACTGCTGACCGTGCCCTAGTGAACGCGCCATGGTGCCAAAAGCCGAACTGCTTTTTCCCTTGCCGTTGCCTTTAAGCAGAATCAGCACGCCACGCTCTTCGGTGGCACGGCTAATACGCTCATCGACCACGTCTTTTTTGCGCTGCATGCGGTTTAAATGGCTAGCGTCACTCATGGGCTTTCCCCAGGTTGATGTGCAAAAACAGAATGTGCAAAAGCAGAATGTGCCAAAGAGGGTTTACCAAACGAGGCTGGCCAATAACGGGCGCCTAATTGCTGGGCGATGCGTACGCCCTGCCCGCGTTTAACTCTCGATTGCTCGGTATCGATCAGCAGGCAATCACCTAGCGGAGCGAGATCGTCAACCGATTCCCGTGTGCGGCCATCGGTAATCAAATAAGTACGTACCTGTAAGCCAGGCTCGCGGCGCTGCCACTGTTGAATTAGCCGTTTGGCTTCCACAATCGCTTCCCGCAGCGGCGTGCCACCGCCGCCCTTGGCATGATCAAGCGTGCCCCGCGCGTTTTTGGGAGCACGTCGACGTGACAGTAGCGACACCACGCCACCATTACCAAACCCAAGCACCGCGACTTGCTCCCGCGCAGCATAAGCTTGGGCGACCAGCGACTCCACCAGCCCTTTGGCTTGGCCTAACAGGCGCTGCCCCAAGGTGGAGCCAGAGGTATCCAGTAGCACCAGGTGCGCTATCGCCTGCCCTGCGCGAGACTTGCGCATTTTCAATTGCTGCCAAGGCCACTGGCCACGGTTGGCGATCAGCGTCGCGAACCCGTCTAGCCGCGAGGTTTCCGCCAGAGAACGCCCTCGACCGGAGACACTTCCCTTGCCTGAGCTAGCCGCTGTATCGGCGCGTTGCACACGCGGGGAAAAGGTATTGCTCTCGGGCAGGTTAACCGCTGGCTGGTTAATGGACGCCTGTGCCATGGGCGGCATAGCGCCCCATTGACCCTGCTCACCATTTTGATGGGATGATCCGCCGGTGGGCGCGTTATTAGCTGACGACGATCCGCCCTCCCCATTTGAAGGCGTTTGATTAGGCGGGGAGGACGGCGGATATTGCTCTGGCGGCTGGGTTCGACGATGTGCCAGCACCCAGGGCGCCACCGTATCGATATCTACTTGGCTGACGCTTTCCGCCCCCCGCCAGGCTGCATGAGCCTGAGCTGCTCGATGCCAGGTAACGTCTGCCCGCAGCCCTTCAACGCCTGCGGCTTCGCAGCGTGCAGCAACGGTCTCATACACCCAGCCTTCGCAAGTCACTGATGCTAGTGCCTGTTGGGCATGGTGAATCTGCTGAGTCAGCGCTGCCTGCTCTACCGCAAACTGTTGTATGTAAGCCTCAGGGTCGCGGTCGAAGGCTTCGCGCTGCTGAACAATAGCAATGCGCTGTTTAACGCTGACGCGGTCAGCCTGTTCAATACAGAGCCCAAAACGGTCGAGCAGTTGCGGACGCAGCTCGCCCTCATCAGGGTTCATGGTGCCAATCAAACTAAAACGCGCCGAGTGTGAGTGGCTGATGCCATCACGCTCAACGATATTGACCCCGCTAGCGGCCACGTCTAGCAGCAGGTCAACCAGTATATCCGGCAGCAGATTAACTTCATCGACATACATCACCCCGCCATGGGCTTTGGCGAGGAGCCCTTCATGAAAAGTGGCTTGCTGCTCGGCTAGCACCTTTTGCAAATCAAGACTTCCCACGAGCCGGTCTTCGCTGGCACCGAGGGGTAAGGTGACAAAGGGTGGCTTTTTGCCATTGGTGTCGTTAGGCAAAACCGCCGCCAGTGCCCGCGCCAGGGTGGATTTCGCACTGCCCCGAGGGCCGCTGATCAGCACACCGCCAATGCGCGGATTAATCGCATTCAGCAGCAAGGCGGTTTTCAGCGCTTCCTGGCCGACAACACCTACAAAGGGAAAGTCACTCAACCGAACCTCCCATGCAGAGCATCCCCGAAGCTTGAACTTGATTCATGATGACTTGGTAAGTAATGATAAAACCATTCATAAGGAAGCGATGAAATAAAACGTTGCAGTATAGAGGAAGGCGCGGCTTTGAAGCCAGCTTAGTGCCAAGCATTCCCTAGAAGACAGTCCCTATTAGTACACGGTAAGACAGGCCTAATTTCGACACTAGGCCAAATTGATATGACATTTAAGAATACCAAGCCACAGAAGATTTGGTTTGTCTTATCGTAATGAAAAAAATGGATTTAATGTCAAATTTAGCCGAAAGATCGGGCTTTTTGTTGTTCTACCTTTACCCGCCACCTAGAATAGCTGCCGTCGGTGTTCCTCACGGAACTTAATAGAGAATCCGCTGCGGCTTAGCCGCGAAACGGAACTGCCCCCGCAACTGTAGGCGGTTAGCGATGCTCAATGAGCCACTGGACGTATTGTCTGGGAAGGCGAGCTAGCCATGACCCGTCAGTCAGGAGACCTGCCGACCATGTTAATTAATCGAGCGAGACAGTTCGGCCAGATATTTTTTCTGGCTGTACGCATCGCTCATCATGCACGGGAGTGTACATGATGTTGAGATTGACCACGGCGGTGGCTGCCAGTGTTGTAAGCCTTGGGCAGACGGCTCACGCCGCTACCGATTACCCCCTCACGCTCACCAGTTGCGGACACGAGATTACTCTAGAACAAACGCCAGAAAGCGTAGTGAGTATTGGCCAAGCCCCCACAGAAATGCTCTACCTACTGGGTCTTGCCGATAACGTCGCTGGCACCGCCCTATGGATAAGCCCGGTACTGGAAGAGTTTAGCGAGATAGATGCCGACGTTAAGCGGCTTTCAGACAACGCCCCCAGCTATGAAAGTGTTATCGCCCAACAGCCTGATTTAGTGGTCTCAGCCTATGAATGGATGATCGGCCCCGCGGGCATGGTAGGCACTACCGACATGTTTGATGACGCGGGTGTCCCTGTCTGGACCCTACCCACCGACTGCGTAGGTAAACAAAATAGCCAAAGCATCGATGGCACCCGCACCGCCCTTTTCGATACCGAAACGCTCTACGAGAGCATTGCCACGCTAGCGTATATCTTTGACGTCACCGAACGCGGTGAAGAGGTCATCGCTGACCTTCGTACACGTGAAGCAGCTTCCGTGGCGAAGGCCGAACAACTCGATTTACCCGATGACCTTAGCGGTGTCTTCTGGTACTCCTCTGCCGATCTCAGCATTGACCCTTATGTAGCAGGCATCAACAGCGTACCGGGCTGGATGATGTCTACGCTGGGTATTCGCAATGTAGTGACCTCTGAGGAAGAATGGCCCACCGTTGGCTGGGAAACCATCGTCCGCAGCAACCCTACCTTTATTGTTGCGGCCAAAATGGAGCGACGCCGGTTTCCAGCCGACGATATTGCGCTTAAACGCGAATTCCTCTTCACCGACCCCGTCACCAGTATCACTGAAGCCGTGGAGAATGATCGCATCATTGAAATTGATGCCCACGCAATGGATCCATCAGTTCGCTCAATCTTTGCGCTGGAAACCCTTGCCGACAAGCTAGCTGACTTCAACCTGTCAGAATGATACGTGCTGCTGCGCACCAGTCACCTCGACGCTCGGATTGTTCCTGGCTCCTTGGGTGATGCGCCGCTAATTACGCCTCAACGGGTCTAATTATAATGAAGTTACTACTAAGAACTGGCTTACTACTTCGCTTTTTAACACTCAGCCTTTTAACGACTGGCTTTTTACCGCTAGCCGCGTTGGCCGAGACACACTCTCCTCAAATCCATACTGTCGAGATGCTTCACCGCAACGATAGTGGCCCACTGCCTTTTTCACCTAGCTATCTGGTTATCCAACCGGGGGATAGCGTGAAGTTTCTGGCCACTAACGCAGGGCATAATGCGGCCACAATTGCAGGAATGGTGCCGGAAGGTGGAGAAGCCTTCGTCGGCAATATTAACGAGGAAATAGAGGTAACGCTGAACGAAGAAGGCATCTGGGGCATCAAGTGTTCACCGCACTACACCATGGGCATGGTGATGCTGATCCAGGTGGGAGGTACCGCCGCCACCGAAAGCGACCTACCCGACAACCTCCCGCCAGCCGCACGACAACGCTTTTTAGATATTTTGTCTAAAAACGGCTGATACAGGAAAGTGCTCTTCGTTTAGATTAATAAAATGATATAACATTGCAAATTATTAAAATTTATCTTTTGTAGGATTCCGAAATGAAGCATGTATGTTACTCACTGATAGCCGCATCGCTGCTGCCCGCCTCATTCGCACTGGCCAGTGACACTACTTACCCAGTGAACTTGACCAACTGCGGCGTAGAGATAAGTGTGGCGTCGCCACCCGAGCAAACGGTAACGGTGGGTCAATCGGCCACAGAGATCCTTTACTCACTAGGGCTCGCTGATAGCGTGGTTGGTACCTCAGTCTGGTTTAATCCGGTCTTGCCGCAATTTACTGAGGTCAATGAACAGATCGAGCGGATCGCCAACGATGACCCCAGCTTCGAAGCCGTGGTCAACAAGCGCCCGGACTTAGTTGCGGTGCAATACGAGTGGCACGTGGGGCCTACCGGGAGCGTGGCCAGCCGAGATCAGTTCCATGAACTAGGTATCGCCACCTACATCATGCCCGCCGATTGCGACACCAAGGATAACTCTACCGGTGGCGATGGTACCCGCACCGCCGCTTTCTCGACGGAATCGATCTATAAAGGAATCACCGAGCTAGCCGAAATCTACGATGTTCAAGACGCTGGTGAAGCCCTGGTGGCAGACCTGAACGCCCGTGAAGAACACGCTATCAACCTAGCAAGCAGCCTTGATTTGCCGGAAGACCTGTCGGCAGTATTTTGGTTTTCATCAACGGATCTGGGGGTTAGCCCTTTCGTTGCCGGCCAACTGGGCGCACCGGGCTATATGATGGACAAACTGGGCATTCGCAATGTCATTGAGTCTGATGAAGAGTGGCCCACCGTTGGCTGGGAAAGCATCGCCAAGGCTGACCCCGATGTGATTGTTATCGCCGCCATGGATCGTCGCCGTTTTCCTGCTGACGACATCGAAGCAAAGCGTGAGTTTCTGCACAATGACCCGGTTACCAGCGAAATGACGGCGGTTAGAAATAACCGCATCGTAGAGATGGACGCCCATGCCATGAGTGCCACTATGCGCAGCATTTACGGCCTTGAGTCACTAGCCGAGGCGCTATCGACGATGTCTTTCAACTGATATGGCTTTTTACGAATGAGCATAGCGCTATCACGGCCCATAACTAAGCGCTTCGGGTTGCGCTGGCTTTGGGTGACGCCTCTTGTGCTGGTGGCCGCACTCATCGCGGGCACCGCCATCGGCGAGACATCTATTCCCGTTGATACGATACTCAAAGTGCTCGCCAATCAACTACTTGGCGCGGACTATCCAGTTGACCGAATCGACGAGGGTATTATCTGGAACTACCGCCTCAGTCGCGCCGTCGTTGCCGCTTGCTGTGGCACCAGCTTGGCGTTGGCGGGAGTGGTATTGCAGGCCCTGCTGCGTAATCCACTAGCCGACCCCTATTTAATGGGCATTTCTGCTGGAGCATCTACGGGTGCCGTTGCGGTGGCAGTTGCTGGGTTAGGCGCTGGCATGCTGTCGTTATCGTTGGGTGCCTTCGCTGGTGCCCTCCTCGCCTTTGGCATCGTAGTGATGCTCGCCCATGCGGCCAACAGCGGTGTTGGTGGTGGGCGTGGTGTTCAGGCAGCAGGAGCAATTATTCTGGCGGGGATTGCAGGTTCGCAGCTGTTTAATGCACTGACAGCTTTTATCATTACCAAGTCAGCAAGTGCTGAACAGGCGCGGGGCATTATGTTTTGGCTGATGGGCAATCTCTCCGGAGTGCGCTGGGCTGATGCTACCCTAGCGGTGCCTGCCGCGCTGTTCGGGCTAGTGGTTTGCCTATGGCACCGCCGCTCCTTGGATGCGTTTACCTTCGGGGCTGACAGCGCCGCGTCTATGGGCATTGCAGTGCGCCCGGTGCGCGGCATGCTGATTATCGCAATGGCGCTGGTTACTGCGGTAATGGTTTCCATCGTAGGAGCGATTGGCTTTGTTGGCTTAGTGATTCCCCATGCGATGCGCTTTATTGTCGGCAGCCAACACACGCGATTGATACCCGCCTCCGCGATTGCTGGCGCAGTATTTTTAATCGGTTCAGATATTCTTTCGCGCACTCTAGTGTCTGGTCAGGTGCTTCCCATCGGGGTGATTACATCACTGATCGGCGCGCCCGCTTTTGCGCTTATTCTTGTCCGTGGCAAGAGGCATTAATGCAATTATCCGCAGAACAACTCACCTGGGCGATACATGGCACGCCACTGGTCATTGACGTCAACCTCACAGTCGAGCCCGGTCAGACCTTTGGTCTGGTGGGGCCCAACGGCTCGGGAAAAACGTCCCTGCTGCGTCTGCTGGCCGGTTTGAACAAACCAAAGACAGGCCAGGTGCGGATTGATAACCAGCCTTTGCACGCCCTCAAACAACGGACTATCGCTCAATCTATTGCCTTGGTTGAGCAACAGGCTGACACCACCGATAGAATTACCGTGCGCCAAGTGGTCGCGCTGGGTCGCACGCCTTTTCTTTCCGCCTTACGCGCCTGGTCAATTGAAGATGATGCCATCGTGGCTAAAGCGCTGATAGATGTTGATATGGCGCATATGGCAGATCGGCTTTGGCATACACTTTCTGGCGGTGAGCGCCAGCGCGTGCATATTGCTCGGGCATTGGCCCAACAGCCTAAGATCCTGCTGCTGGATGAACCCACCAACCATCTGGATATTCGCCACCAGCTGTCGATTCTTGAACTGGTCAGGCAACTGCCGATTACGGTGATTATTTCCCTGCACGATCTTAACCAAGCCATGGAGTGCGACCGCATTGGCGTTATGGATAGCGGCCGCCTGATCGATAGTGGCCCACCCCACGACGTGCTCACCGCCAGTAGGCTACAACAGACCTTTGGTGTGCATGCCCATGTGATCGATGACCCTGTCGATGGCAAGCAGGTCATGCGTTTTCGCAATGCTGTTTAGAAACGTTAGCAAAGGGTCAATGACTTGGGGTAAATGACATGGATAAATGGCATGAGGTAAAAGCCAAGTAAAAGGCGGCGATACCCCAGGGTATAGTGAGGCGTTTTCTTGGTTAAGATATTGGGGCCCAAATGAGTACTAACCACCCACCAAATGCGCATCTTGCTAAATGGGAAAATGCTAAAAACCCTGTGGTGTCGATGTTTAAAGAGTACCCTGCGGGCCATCACATCCCTCCCCATCAACACCAGCGTGGACAGTTAATCTATGCCAGTACAGGTACGATGAGACTGTGTACCCGCGATGAATACTGGTTATTACCTCCGTTTCGTGGCGTATGGATGCCTCCTTATGTAGAACATGAAATGCGCGCCAGCACAGCGGTTTGTTTGCGGACGTTATATGTCAATGTCGAATCGTTCACCTTAAACCTGCCTAATCATCCAGTAGGAATAGGCGTCACTGCCCTTTTACGCGAGCTGCTGATCAGGGCCTCTGATCTTGCCCAGTAACGATGGACATCTCAAGAATGTAATAC
>NZ_JABUZE010000097.1:0-1259 GCF_014897805.1 Halomonas sp. 3F2F | reverse complement strand
GAAGTGGTTATAGTTTCCCGGACACACAGACGCAGATAATATTATCTGCCCATCAAGGTGTGTGCCATGAGTCAGAAAAAAAGCAATTCGTATACAGCCGAGTTTAAAGAAGCCGCCGTCAAACTAGCGGTGGAATCCGATCAACCGATCGCCCAGTCGGCGCGCGAGTTGGGCGTTAACGTCAACACGCTGCATACTTGGATCGATAAATTCCATGGCAAGCAGACGAGTGATTCGAGTAGTGCGGTTGACGACAAGCACCTATATGAAGAGTTGAAGCAACTCCGGCGTGAGAATGCTCGGCTGAAGGAAGAGCGGGAACTGTTAAAAAAGGCGGCGGCCTTCTTCGCCAAAGAATCGAACTGAGGTACGGCTTCATCGAGGAGCATCGGGGCACGTTCAGCACTGCCCTGATGTGCCGAGTGTTTGAAGTCTCTCGCAGTGGCTATTACGAGTGGCGAACTAGACCGTCCAGCCAGCGAGTCCGGGATGATCAGGCGTTGAAGGCCAGTATTCGTGAACATCATAAAAAAAGCCGCTCAACCTATGGAACACGGCGTATTCAAAAGCAACTGGCTGAAGACGGAGAAACCGTCAGCCGCCGTCGAATCGGTCGATTGATGGGTGAAGAGGGCCTTGAGTGCAAGATGCGGCGCAAGTTCAAAGCGACGACCAATTCAAAGCATAACAAGCCGGTAGCCGCGAACCTGCTGAATCGTAACTTCACGGCATCAGAGCCTGATCAGGCTTATGTCGGTGATATCACCTATATCCCGACACGGGAGGGCTGGCTGTACCTAGCCGTCTTCATTGACCTTTGCTCACGAGCGGTCGTCGGATGGTCCATGGATAGCCGGATGCCGGCAGCGTTGGTGAACGACGCGCTGACCATGGCGATCTTTAAGCGTCGGCCAGCAGCCGGTCTGCTGGTTCACAGTGACCGTGGCAGCCAGTATGCCTCGGATAGTTTCCAGGGCT
The DNA here is from genome assembly GCF_014897805.1 of Halomonas sp. 3F2F. Taxonomy (NCBI): domain Bacteria; kingdom Pseudomonadati; phylum Pseudomonadota; class Gammaproteobacteria; order Oceanospirillales; family Halomonadaceae; genus Halomonas; species Halomonas sp. 3F2F. The sequence goes on along the minus strand of NZ_JABUZE010000097.1, from coordinate 281 downwards.
TGCTCAAGCAGCATGAGTTCAAGTGCAGCATGAGCCGCAAGGGTAACTGTTGGGACAACGCCCCGTCAGAAAGCTTCTTTCATACTCTAAAGACCGAGTTGGTGTATCACGAGGACTTTAAGACGCGAGAGGAAGCGAGGCAGGCGATCTTCGAGTATATCGAGGTATTTTATAATCGGGTGCGGCTGCACTCCAGCAACGACTATATGAGTCCAGCGGACTATGAATCGAGGCTACGTGCAGCCGCTTAAAAAAGTGTCCGGAAAACTGTTGCCAGATCA
>NZ_JABUZE010000098.1:0-56251 GCF_014897805.1 Halomonas sp. 3F2F | reverse complement strand
CCTACATACATTATGCACGAAAACTTTCGGTTAGGCACTTATCACTTTTAAATGATAAATAGTTTCCTTAGCGTTTAAGTCACTTATTAAGATCGTTTTGCCGATGTGCTAAAAGTACATCGGCTTTTTGCGTTATGCTATCTATGATAATAATTAAGTGGTTTTAGAAAGCGTGCATGAATACGCCTTGGTAAGGCGTGGTTAGTCTAAGAGTTTCTTTGTCGCTGGCGTTTGGCGCTTTTTCTCGCGGCGACGCTGCTTGGCTAATGCGTTGCCGTTAGCCAGTTCCTCTAAGTAGGCGATTTCTTCGTCGCTGAGCGGTTTGCGCGGTTGGTTTGTCATTGATGTCACCACATTGTCAGGCCTTTCTGGCACGCTAACGATGAACAATGACATCAATATGAAAGGAGCCATTAAGATGCGTTTTAGCCGCTATGGGATTGCGCTAGGGGGAGTCACTTACCAAGAGGAAGGGCTTGCGGGCCGTTTCTATTGAGTGAAACGGCCCGGTGTACTCACATCGTCATGATGCTTTCAAAGCCGCCATAAATAAGACGCTTGCCATCAAAGGGCATGGGATTAACGTCCATTTGTAAGCGTGGATCTTCCATGACTTTTGGCATAGCGACATCGCGTACCGCTTTGGAAGGCCACTCTATCCATGAAAAAACAACGCTTTCGTCATCTTTTCGCTTAACCGCCATGGAGAACGAGGTGACCTCGCCTTCGGGAACATCATCTTCCCAACACTCTACCACTCGCAGTGCGCCGAACTCTTTGAACACTTCTGCGGCGGCGCGGGCGTGCTCAATAAACTCAGATTTATTAGCGGTCGGCACGGCAGCGATGAAGCCATCGACATAGGGTGTGGCGGTAGTGTTCATGCTGTTTCTCCTGCGTTTGCTTTGGGTGGGAGTTCTCGAGCGGGGCGTACTTCAATGCTGCCCAGCCGAGCTGGCGGGATGCGGCTAGCCAACTGCAGTGCCTCATTCAAGTCGCGAGCTTCCAGTAGGTAGAAACCAGCCAGTTGCTCTTTGGTTTCGGCAAAGGGGCCATCGGAGATCAGTGTCTCGCCATCACGCACGCGCACGGTGGTTGCGGTCTCCGTTGGTTGTAACGGCTGCCCGGAAAGGTAGTTGCCGCTGGCGCTCAGGCGCTCGACCCCCGCGATACACTCCTGGTTGAGGTCGTACCACTCCTGTTCGCTCATGGCATTGATGATTTGCTCTTGGTAATACACTAGCGCAACGTACTTCATGGAGCGTCTCCTTCGGTGGCTGAGGGGCAGTTTTCTGACGGAACGTTGACCATCCAGCCGACGCCAAAGCGGTCGGTTACCATGCCGAACCCTGGCGACCAGAAGGTGGCTTCGAATGGCATGACAATCTTTCCACCCTCCGCTAGTTGAGCAAAGGTTCGTGCGGCTTGCTCAATATCCTGATACTCCAGTTGAATCTCTACCCCTTGAGGTGGTGTATAGCAGTCAGCCGCCATATCGGCACCCATCAAGCGGCGTCCACGCAGGTTCAGCGAGGCATGGATAACGTGGTCATGAAGGGTGGTCGGTACGTGTTCAGCGGCAGGCGTTTCAGCGTAAGTCAGTAGGCATTCCAACTGGCCACCAGTGACGTCGGCATAAAACTGCATGGCCTCACGGCAAGTGCCGGGAAAGGCAACATGCACGTTCATGGCATCCGGCACACGGGCAAGGTTACGGTGCTGCTCAATGCCGGCACCGGGCTCAAAATCCTCCAGCGAGAAGAAGCGCCGCAGCTCAAGTGTCACGTTGCCATCGGCATCTTGGGTGGGCCACTGCTGAGCCCAATGAATGGCCTCTTCCAGCGTTGGCGCTTCTAGTACGCTGTAGCCAGCAATGCGCTCACTGGGGGGCGAAAATGGTCCTGGGATAACGGTGGGAGTACCCTTATCGAAGCGGATCAGGCAGCCATCGCTGGTTGGACGTAAGCCATCACCGCCTAAAAATACACCAGCCTCAGTTAAACGCTGGTTATAAGCGGCCATGTCGGCAAGCAGTTCTTGGGAGGGCATAACGCCGTTTTCGGTATTGGTATCGGCACGGCGAATTAGCATGAATTTCATTGAGAGTCTCCTGGATGATCCGAGGGGGTACTCTTACTAATCGTTTGGGGCGAGCTGAAATCGACATGGTCGGACTATTTTTTTATCACGTTTTTTATCAATGCTGTTTTAGCTCAGACAGCCGCCTGCGCAAAAAGCGCTTCTCTGGATCAAGCGTCGCCAGCACGAGCGCCTGCTGATAGGCACTGCGCGCTGCATCATATTGGCCTTGGCGGCGCAGTAAATCCGCTTGTGCCGCGTATAATAAGTGGTAGCGGCTCATTTGTGGGTGATGGACTAACTCATCGAGAAGCTGCAAACCGGTTGCCAGCGCGCCATTCATGGCGATGGCCACTGCGCGATTGAGTGCCAGAATGGGTGAGGCATTGTGGCGGCATAGCGCATTGTAGAGTCGTACGATTCTTCCCCAGTCGGTCTGTTCGGCGCTGCTAGCCTGTGAGTGTTCCGCGGCAATTGATGCCTGTAGGGTGTAGTAGCCGGTTGGAGTGAGCGCTAGTGCCTGCTCAAGCCATTCGATACCGCTATTAATATCCTCTTGGTGCCACAAATCTCTGTTTTGTTCGTCCAGGGTGACTAAGTCACCCGCGCTGTCTTGGCGTGCATCGCGACGAGCATCATTAAGCCGCATCAGTGCCATCAACCCGAACACCTCGCCACTGGGTAGCAGCCTTGCTAACGCCTCACCGAGGCGCATGGCTACCTTCGTCAAGCTAACATCAACGACCTGGCTGCCCATGCTGCGTGAGTAGCCTTCGTTGAACACTAAATAGATAACCTGGAGTACATCCGGCAGGCGCTCGGGAAGTGCTTCGCTGTCAGGCACCGCGTAGGGGATGCGGGCATCGCGAATTTTGCGCTTAGCGCGCACGATGCGTTGAGCCAGCGTAGTGGGCTTCATAAGTAACGCACTCGCCACCTGTTCGGTAGTGAGGCCGCACATTTCCCGCAGGGTTAATGCCACGCGGGCTTCCATGCTCAGGCTTGGGTGACAGCAGGTGAACAACAGGCGCAGTGCATCGTCTTGAATCGTCGCTGGTTCTAGATCCAGTGTCTCTTCGGCGGGTAACAGCAAATGAGCTCGGCGGCGTGCCGTGCTGCGTTGGCGAATTTGATTAACCCCACAGTGGTAGCCGGTACGAATTAACCAGGCTTGAGGGTTGTCGGGTGAACCGTTAATTGGCCATTGCTGAACCGCTGCCACAAACGCATCCTGCATTGCTTCTTCGGCAAGCTCAAAATCCCCTAGCAAGCGAATCAGAGTCGCCTGTACGCGCCGGGAATGATCGCGGTATAAGCTGTCGAGGTCATTACATTCTGTCTTCATAGACCAGTATTCATCATAGAGATCCATACGCTACTACCGGCAAAAATAGCTGAGCAGCGAGTTATTGTTATTAGCTCAAACGTAGCGCATGAAGTCTCCGATGATGTGCTTTTCTTATGCAAGTTTTTCTTAAGTCGCGCTGTCAACCATCGGTGCGCTTTTGAGTGGTGCTGTTAAAAGGATGAAGAGCATCGCGGGGCACGTAGAAACGTAGTGCTTCACCTTCACGAACGGCTGGCTGGCCCGCGGTGCGAATCACCGTGGGTTGCTCGCTGTCGGCGAGATTAACGTATAGATGGCTTTCCGCACCTGCCGCCTCAAAGAGCATGAGTGTTGCGTCGATGGCTAGGTGTGGCGCATCGGGTGCGGTGAGGTGCATATCATCTGGGCGAATGCCGAGGATATCGGTGCCTGCAGGGAGGTGTTCCAGCATGCTGCTGTTTTGAGTACGCAGATAATCCAGCGGCAACATGTTCATTGCCGGAGAGCCAATAAATTCCGCAACGAACATGGTGGCCGGACGGGCGTAGATCTCCATCGGGGTGCCAACCTGCTCAATTTGCCCGGCATTTAGCACGACCAAACGGTCGCCCAGGGTCATGGCTTCCAGCTGATCGTGGGTGACATACAGGCTGGTGGTTTTTAGGCGACGCTGTAGCTGTTTAATCTCCACCCGCATTTGCACGCGCAGCTTGGCATCCAGGTTGGAAAGCGGTTCATCAAACAAGAAGGCTGAAGGCTCGCGCACCAGCGCTCGGCCCATGGCTACCCGCTGGCGCTGGCCGCCGGAAAGCTTGCGCGGTTTGCGCTCCAGGAAGTCTTCAATCTCCAGCATCTTGGCCGCTAAGCGCACGCGTTTATCGATGTCATCTTTTTTAAAACCGCGGTTCTTTAAGCCATAAGCAAGGTTGTTGTAGACGGTCATGTGCGGATAAAGCGCGTAGTTTTGGAACACCATGGCGATATCGCGCTCAGCGGGCTCTAACTTATTGACTACCCGGTCGCCGATTTTGAGCGTGCCTTCGGTAATGGTTTCAAGCCCCGCGACCATGCGTAGCAGGGTCGATTTGCCACAACCGGATGGCCCGACGAGTACCACAAATTCGCCATCTTCAATCTGTAAGTCGATGCCTTTGACGGCGTGAACATCGCCGGTATAGGTTTTCTTCAGCCCTTCCAAGGTAATACTGGCCATCTTATTTCTCCGTCTCGGTCAGGCCTTTCACAAATAGGCGTTGCATAAACAGAATCACTAATACCGGCGGTAGCGCTGCCATCACCACTGCCGCCATAATCAAGTGCCACTGGGGGTTCTCTTCTGAGGTCATGCGCTGAATACCCATCACGATGGTGTAGTAGTCAGGGTCGGTGGTGATCAGCAGTGGCCACAGGTATTGGTTCCAGCCATAGATAAACATGATCACAAACAGCGCGGCGATATTGGTCACTGACAGCGGCATTAAGATGTCTTTAAAAAACTTCAGTGGCCCGGCGCCGTCGACGCGAGCAGCTTCGAGCATTTCTTCGGGAATGGTCATAAAGAACTGGCGGAACAGAAACGTCGCGGTGGCCGAGGCAATTAGCGGAATCGACAGCCCGGCAAAGCTATTGAGCATGTTGAGATCCGCAACGACCTGAAACGTGGGAATAATGCGCACTTCGACGGGCAGCATTAGCGTGACGAAAATTAGCCAGAAAAAGAACATCCGAAAACGAAAGCGGAAGTAAACAATCGCAAACGCCGACAGTAGCGAGATCGACAGTTTTCCTACGGTAATCGCCATGGCCATAACAAAACTGTTCCATAGCATCATGCCTGCTGGTGGGGCTCCTGCGTTGGAAACGCCGGACTGCCACATACGGGTAAAGTTTTCGATACCGTGAGCGCCGGGCAGCATCGGCAGCGTGCCGCGTAGCAAGTCGCCTGGCGCCTGGGTAGACGCTACGAGCGCAACGTACACGGGGAACACCACCACCGCGACGCCAATCATCAACGTCAGATGAGCAAAAAAATTCGCCCAGGGTCGGTTCTCAACCATTGAAAGTCTCCCAAACAATTAGCCAGTGGTGTTAGTAGTTCACGCGGCGCTCGATAAAGCGGAACTGCACCACCGTGAGCGCGACCACAATGGCCATTAGAATCACTGACTGAGCGGCCGACGAGCCTAAATTCAAACCCACGAAGCCATCGGCGTAGACCTTATAGACCAGCGTGTTGGTGGCCTGGGCGGGGCCGCCTTGAGTAGTAGCGTGAATAATGCCGAACGTGTCGAACATGGCGTAAACCACGTTAACCACCATCAAGAAGAAGGTGGTTGGCGTGAGCAGCGGGAAAATAATCGTCCAGAAGCGCTTCATGGGGCTTGCGCCGTCAATGGCCGAGGCTTCGATCAGTGATTGAGGGATTGACTGTAAGCCAGCGAGGAAGAACAGAAAGTTATAAGAAATCTGCTTCCAGGCGGCGGCAAAAACCACCAGCATCATGGCGTCTGCGCCCGAATTACGGTGGTTCCACTGGTAGCCGACCATGTCCAGTATGTAGGGCACAATGCCAATCGACGGGTTGAAAATAAACCACCACAGCACACCGGCAATGGCAGGGGCAATCGCATAGGGCCATACCAGCAACGTGGTGTAGGTGCTGCGTGAGCGGATCATGCGGTTAACCGTGCTCGCTAACAGCAGCGCAACGGACATGGAGAGTAGCGTGGTGCCTACCGCAAACACCACTGTCACGGAGAGCGAGTTAAGGTAAGCGCCATCGCGAAACAGGCGAGCAAAGTTTTCCAAACCCACAAAGGTGGTGCGTAGCCCAAAGGCATCTTCTCGTAGCAGTGATTGGTAAAGCGCTTGGCCGGCTGGCCAGATAAAGAAAATCAGCGTGACAATGACCTGAGGAGCCAGTAAGGCGTAGGGCAGAAAACGCCCAGGGAAGGTCATGCGTTTGGTTTGCATAGGCGACGTATCCTGCGTCTATAAACGGCACCAATAAGTAGGGCACTTAACAACAGGCACGCCGCCTGCCAGGGGCAGGCGGCGGATAAGGTGCTTGCTTACTGGTTGGCTGATTGGAAGTCGCGTAGCAACTGATTACCACGCTCAACGGCTGAGTCAGTAGCTTCCTGGCCAGATTTAGCGCCCGTCATCACCGCTTCCATCTCTTCGGAGATAATGTCGCGGATTTGTACAAAGTTACCAAACCGTAGCCCCTTCGAGTTTTCAGTCGGCTCGTTTAGCGTCATCTGCTTCAGCGAAATATCGGCACCAGGGTTCTCATCGTAGTAGCCCTGCTCTTTGCTCAAGTCCCACGCTGCTTGAGTGATGGGCAGGTAACCGGTTTGCTGGTGCCACTCGGCTTGTACCTCAGGCTGTGAGAGGTACTCAAAGAAGGCGGCAACGGCTTCATACTCGTCATCGGTGTGGCCTTGTAGTGCCCACAGGGTGGCACCGCCAATGATGGAGTTCTGTGGCGCGCCATCTACGTCGTCATAGTAGGGCTGCATACCGAAACCGACTTCAAAGTCAGAGTTAGCAGCGACATCCGCACGGGAAGCAGAAGAGCCGAAGAAAATCGCGCAGTCCTGGGAGTAGAACAGCGGTTCAGAGTCTGGCCCGGAGCCAGGGCCGCCCCACTTAAAGGCATCCGTATCCTGCCAAGCCTTCAAATTATCCCAGTGGAGGGCAACCAATTCATTGTTGAAATTGAACTCTGTTTCTATCCCGCCAAAGCCATTTTCTAACGTCCCTAGCGGCGAGTTGTGCATGGCAGAGAAGTTTTCCAACATAACCCAGCTTGGCCATGAGGTGGTGAAGCCACAGCTGGCTGCCCCAGAATCGACGATTTGGCGTGAAAAATCGGCTACTTCTGCCCATGTTTCGGGGGGCTGCTCAGGGTCTAGGCCCGCTTCCTCAAACATGTCGCGGTTGTAGTACATAATCGGCGTTGAGGAGTTGAACGGGAAAGACAGCATATTGCCGTTGGTATCGGTGTAGTAACCGACTACCGCTGGCAGGAAGGCTTCGCGATCAAATGCGCGGCCATACTCTTCCATCAACTCGTACACTGGGTAGATGGCGCCTTTGGCGTTCATCATGGTGCCGGTGCCGACTTCGAATACCTGCAGAATATGTGGCTGTTCGCCTGCACGGAACGCCGCAATAGCACCGGTCATCGTTTCTGTGTAGTTGCCGCGGTAGCTGGGTGTGACCTGGTAGTCGTCCTGAGAAGCGTTAAACTCCTCCGTCATTTCTTCAAGGATTTCACCAAGCTGGCCTCCCATGGCGTGCCACCAGGTCACTTCGGTCGCAGAATGGGCAGAAAGGCTAAACGTGGCAGTAGCCACCCCTAGGGCAAGCGCGTGCAATGTGAAACGAGACATAACGGCTCCTTGTGGGTCGTTCGCAGTACGTTTATTAAGTTTTTGGGTGCACTGAACAGTAGAAAGTGTAGATGACGTTTTCATGAATGCACGATGAACTCGACGTGACAGTCAACGTTTCGCTGTCCGTCGGCCTGCTTAGTAGGCAAAGGAGAGAGGCGGTGATAGGGTGATATTGAGAGACTAACAAACGAGAGCAGTATGACTGACGCGACCACCTTACTGGCAAAGCTAGTATCGTTCGATACCACTTCCAGTGAATCTAATTTGGCCCTAATTGAATTCGTTGAGGACTATCTAGCTGATTATGGTGTGGCTTCAGAGCGGGTGATGAGCCCGTGTGGCACCAAAGCCAACCTGATTGCCCGCGTAGGCCCTGACGCCCCTGGCGGAGTGATGCTTTCTGGGCATACCGACGTAGTGCCGGTGGCCGGTCAGCCATGGTCGAGTGATCCGTTTACCCTGCGTGATGGCGGTGATGGGCGCCTGTACGGGCGTGGTACCTGTGATATGAAAGGCTTTATTGCCTGTGCGTTAGCTATGGTGCCTACCTGGGCCAATACGCCGCTGAAGCAGCCTATCTATTTCGGGTTTTCTTATGACGAAGAAATTGGCTGTGTGGGCGCGCCGAGTCTTATTAAACGCTTTTACGAGCACTACTCCACCACCGCCCACGTCATTGTTGGTGAGCCTACCAGCATGCAGCCTGTGGTTGCGCAAAAAGGTGCAACGAATCTGCGCACTAGCGTGATTGGTCAGGAGGCTCACAGTAGCCAAGTGAATCAAGGCACGTCAGCTATCCATGTTGCGGCAAGGCTCGTCACGTTCATTGAAGACACCATGGCGGCATTGGTGGAAGAGGGCCGCGTCGATGAGGCTTTTAATGTGCCGCATACCAGCCTGCACGTTGGCAAAATAAAAGGCGGCACGGCGATCAATATTATGGCGCGGGAGTGTCAGTTTGAGTGGGAAATTCGCCATCTGCCCACGGACACCTTCGACGAAATATACGCACGCTTTGAAGCCTATTGCGCCCAACTAAGCGCCGAGTTGCAGGCTAAAGGCAAGCACGTTGAAATCACCACCGAGCCGCTAAACGTGACAGTGCCTGGCTTGGCCGACCGCGAAAACGACCAGGTGCTTCGCTTAGCCAAAGACCATCTGCCACACGCCTGCTGTAACCATGCGGTGGCTTACGCCACGGAAGCGGGGCAGTTCCAAGGCCAAGGCTTGCAGACAATAATTCTTGGCCCTGGCAGCATCGCCCAGGCGCATCAACCCGATGAGTATATTGAGACGGCTCAGTTGCATGAATGCACGGCGTTTATGCAGCGATTAGGGCAGGCGCTAGAAACACCCCATTTGGGATGATGGCTGCTAAATTAGTCCGCAATATCAATAGCGCACAATAAAAAACACCCGCCAATGATTAAAACAGGCGGGTGTTCTTCTGAAGTGCTTCTTCGATATTTATGGCGGCTAATGCTGATGTTGCTCTTCGTAAAGCTCCGCTTTTGCGTGGCGCATCACATCTTCGCAGGCCTGTTGGCGGGCAAGCTGGGTCAGCAGCCGCTGGGTAACTTCAAATCCTTTGCCCAAACAGGTATCAACTTCGTCTCGGCTAACGTGCGGAGAGACGTTGTAGTCGATTTTTACTGTACGGCCACCGCCTTCGAGTCGATCGGCAATTTGTCTAAGCCGCCAGGCGATTCGCTCTTTCCAGGTTGCTGATTCTACCGCGCCTTCGTTTACGCTAAACGTGCACTGCCACTCGGGTTTGTAAACCTTCATAGGAGAACCTCCACTGGGTTTGGAAAGAATGCTTGATCGTGTGTCGTACTCCGTCTGTCTGATGATGTCGCTCTGGTACTATATCTAACTCTGTGCCAATACCGAAACAAAACGTATACCAAATCTATAAACCAAAGAATACAGAGCTTTCAATATGACGCTTTCAACGCCAGTCTCAACGTCAGCCAACTGCCCGTGTGGCAGTGGTGCTGCATTCACGGCGTGTTGCCAGCCTTATCACCAAGGTGCAACAGCACCTACGCCGGAAGCGCTAATGCGTTCACGTTACACGGCGTTTGCGTTGAATAGCCGCGATTACCTACTTGCCACTTGGCACGCATCAACGCGGCCAACGCAGCTACCGCCTGACCCAGACTCCCAATGGAAAGCGCTCACGATTGTGGCGGCACCGCCCGCAAAAAAGGGGCAGGGTACGGTACATTTTTTAGCCTATTTCCGTGAACAAAACCGCTGGTATGTGCTAGAAGAAAACTCACGGTTTGTGTTTGAAGACGGGCGCTGGTGGTATGTGGATGGCGTGCCGACCATTGAGCGCCTCAAACCGCGGCGCAACGAGCGCTGCCTATGTGGTAGCGGCCGAAAAATAAAGAGTTGTTGTGGTGAGTAGTATAAATACCGATACCCAATGGTTCCTCTACTTACTTGAGTGCAAACGCGGCACCTATGTGGGGATTACCAATAACCTAGCGAAACGTTACCAAGCGCACTGTGACGGCAAAGGCGCCCGCTATACCCGAGCGAATCCACCGATAGCACTGCTCGGCGCGCAACCTTTCGCAGATCGCGCCGCAGCCAGCCGCGCTGAATATGCGCTGAAGCGCCAAACGCCAAGCCGAAAACGCCAATGGGCCACTCAGTGGCCGATTAGCGATTTTTTCGCCTCGGCGTTGGATAGGTAACTTTCGCTGATGACTGAATGGCCGATTTACCGGACAACGCGTCAATGGCGGCTCTGTTTAGGCCTAAGCGAGAGGTGATCAAGCGCTTTACACGGCCTGCCTCAATTAGCTTGCCGATACCGATACTAGGTTCATTGGCATCGTTTTTAATCAGCGTCAGGTTGCGTTGACCGCTGGCGCGATTCACCATCGGCGACCAGTTCGATGCCCCATAATAGGCCAGCGCCGCGCACATGGCCGACCCAGTCGTAGTGCTCGGGATTACCAGGTGTAGTACAGACATAGGGCGTTATGTCTTGGCTTAGGCTATGTCTGGGGGTGGCCAGGAATAGACCGGAGGTGACAGTTGCGCCACAATCGGGCAATCTAACGCCCTTTTTCGCCAGTGCTAATGGGCGGAGCTCATTAAATTTCAATCATCATTCAGCATGGAGTGCAGTGTGGCAGTTTACGGCGGTATTCAGGCGCATGAATTGGAACGTTGGTTAAATGCATTAACCAACGCGGCCTATGATCGACGCTGCCCACTTTCCAAAGTGCACGGCGGCAATGCCCGTGCTCGCACTGCTCGCCAGGACTTGCTGCATCTCGCCCAGGCTTTCCGTAGCGGCGAACGAATTCGCGATGATGTGGCCGCTGGCTTAAGCCGTTGGTGCCAGCACTACCTAACAGAAGCGGAATGGTATGTGCTGGTGGGCGGCCGCAAACCCGTTGCCCAATCAAAGGCGTTATCCTCTGCTGCTGATGACGATGCGCTGGACGTACTTTATCAGCACCGGGTGGGTTAACCTGCTTCATCAAGCACTGTTACAATGGATAGATGAGGCTATGTTGGTATCTGTTGTTGGTGTGCTTTAAAAACACTGTATAAACTGCTGTTTATCCAGTGTTCTTCTGGAGCACGCCATGAAACAAGCAAACCTCGAAGCCCTCGAGCAGACACTGGCCTCCCTACCCCGTTGATTTCAAGAAATACCTAGCAGACCGCTTATTGGGCAAATCAGCTCCCGAACTTTTCGTTATGAAAGCAGTCCTTCACGTCCCTGGCGATTTTGGCTTTTGATGGCTGCCTACGAGAAAGGTGCCCAGCCAAACATTCGTTCAGCGAGATCGTCAGCAGCACCGCGAAGACGACGACAGCCTTCACCAGCACCGGAACCTTGGCGCAAACTCTTTATTCTACAAATAATGACACCAACCCCTCTGAACGAACGGGGCACTGTTGGTTCGGTTATGTGATTCTTCCGTTCAAGGCTCGGGATAGGCGGGCGGCATCTTGTAATCGGAGCTAACCATGTCACGGTTTCCCAAATCCGCTTTCGGTCTTTGCATTTTCGGGTTCGTCCTCCTGACGGGATGTGGAACGCTAGAATACCAGGCCGAAAGAAAACATTGTGAAGCAGAGTGGATGCTGAAAATCCCGCCGGTTTATCGACAGGAAGCCGTTACCAAATATCGCAGCGAAACACGGCTGACGGGCAAGATGACCTGCACAACTGAGGATTCAATTACCAACTGCACGCAGGACACCGAGACAATCTCGGTTCCCTACATGGCGATTGAGACCGTCGATATCAAGAAGCAATTGCGCAATCCGCAGATTGCATCCTGCGCCGCGCGTGTCTGCTCAGCAAAATACGGCAACAGCAAATGCGAAATGTGATTTGCCGCTGCTGGAACCCTTCGCCTGCATGATGCAGGTCTATTTACAGATGATAGAGGGCCAACAACCACACCCTGAATGGGATGCCAGGCTGGCCCCCGTCAGTGTGAAGAAAGCGCATTACGCCGAGGGGAAACCCTGTGGGCGCCAGGGGCGTTCAGACGCCGCTGACGAAGCTTATCAGGCTATCGGATCGCCAGTAACGGAGCTGCACCACTCGCCCTGATCTCATCCGGGATGCGGGGGCAAAAGATACAAAGACAACGGAGAGTGCATCATGGATTTCGAGAAACCAGGACTAGGCGCGCAGTTTTCACAACTGGGCTACCTGCTCAAGCACACATTCACGATCATTGGCCGCGACACAGACATCTTGTCGCCCATCATACGGATGAGCGTCTATGCTGCTTTCGTGGTCGTGCTTTTCTTCGCTGGGATTGCTGCCATCATCGTTGGTATGGGCGGGACGGGCACCCTGTTGCTTTTGGCCATGGTGATTGTCTTCGTCTACAAGTTTTTCTACTACAATCATCAAGAATTGCGGCTGAGCCGGCTGGTCTATGATACGGCCTGCGGTCGAGACGCGACGGTACAGGGCGCGCGAAAGGAACTCGCCGACGTCAAAGGCAGGGCTCGGATCCTAGGATTGATCGACATGGCGAATGTATGGGTTGTCCTTAAGCGCGGGAACGGCGGATTGATCACCCGCCTCATCCTCGGTGCGCTCGTCGAGATTTGGGATTTGGTCAACCATTTCCTCCTGCCCGTGTTTGCCATCGACAAGCTGAGTTTCCGCGAAGGGGGCGAGCGTCTCCACACGCTGCGTGACCATGTCCCCGAAACGCTGGTCGGCGTCTTCGGCATCGACATCATGGGCAATGTCGTGCGCACGATTCTCGGCCCCCTCTACCTGATCGCGATCATCCTCGGCATCATCCTCGGCCTTGCGTCCGGGGGCTTCATGCCGACAGCGTTCTCTGCTGGCTCGCTGGGGGAGCTGTTCGGCAGCATTCCGGACGGGCTGCCGCTCGACGAACAGACGCTATTCAACTGGCTACCGCTCTTCGTGCTTATCTTCCTAGCCTTCATCGGCAACGCGATCCTCGCGCGGCTGGTGACGGCGATCAAGGTGATCTACTTCACCCTGTTCTACACCCGCATCGCCCACGCGGATGCCCTTGACTCCGATATCCGGGACGAACTCGACGGCTACCTGAACCTCGGGAATGGCGACGCCTTCGCTTAAGGTAATTCGCCGTCCGATTTCGCTATGGGACAGAGTTGAATTTTCCAATGATTTCCACTCGTCGGTTTACGCTCCTTCCCTTGTCGGTCGCATTATCCGCGATCGGTTCCGCCTCGCCACGTCCCTCCGCTGTGACGGTGACGGCGCCCAAGACCGACTGACTGCTTAAATAGTCTTGCACGGCTAAGGCGCGATCTCGTGAAAGGGCAAGGTGTAGGTGTCATCACCAGTGGAATCGGTATGCCCTACGACGCGAAATTCACTCAGGCCCGCATCCGCGATGTCTTGCGCAAGCGCGTCGAGGGCATCCTGCGCCTCGGGTCATAATTCGGTGCTGTCCACTGCAAACAGAATGGCACCGTCCAGCACGAATCGCAGGGTGGAACCGATTGCCGCAACCGCATCGACATCCGCGCCCGCGAACCGCGTGCCGCAGCCATCCCCATCGTCGGTCAGGCTCACGAACCGGTAATTTGCATCCGCCGGCACCAGCCCCACCAAATCGACTTCGGCACGCCCGCCGCTGATGTCACTCAGATCGATCCAAGCCTCGCCGTCTTCCGAAATCGAGAGCGTCATACCCTCGACCTTCACATTTCCGGAAAAGTCGGGTGGCCCCAGGATCGCCTGTTGGTCACTTGCGGAGTCTTCGATCGTGCCTGTACCGGCCGAACGATCGACCACGGCATCCGCAAAGGACTTGTCACCCTGCGGTAGGAGCACGATTCCCCGCTTGCCGTCCTGGTATTCACGGGTTTCGTTTGGTTGTGCCAGCGTTGGGGCGGCCATGGCCATGCAGGCCAAGACCATAAAGCGTGATAATAGGGAGCGAAGCATAAATAGCCTCCTGGAACCAGTCACAACCTTGCAGAATTATTCATTAGTGCACGGTTGTTTGTAAGTTTGCTCCGACGTGATCGTAAGCCCGTGAACCCTTGGATGGGAGGCGCTGGTGAAAAAACATTACTTTGAAATTGACTCCAGCATCCCGTTCAAACGAACGGGGCGTACAGGTCGCGGAGCATGCTAACAATATCCCCATAGGTCGCGATACGAGAGGACAAGACTACAAATCAGAGCGGTCATCGGCCGGAAAACAGCAAGGAGAAGAACAAGATGAGCATGGCGATTGCGGAATATAACCCCAAATCGCACCGTCCGTGTCCTGATCGAATGTCGAGGCGCGATTTCCTATCGAACTGAGAATAATCGTCACGCGATAGTCAAGAGGAGGACCGGAAAATGAAATTGGGCGCACTGAGATTGGCCGAGATGGCACTGGTCGGCAGCATGACCTGCGCGGCAGCCGCGCATGCTGCGGACGACGTCGTGATCGTCTATGATGCGTCGGGGTCCATGTGGGGACAGATCGACGGCACCAGTAAGATCGAAATCGCGCGGGACGTGCTGACCGGATTGGTCAATGACTGGGACAAAGATACCAACCTGGGCCTCGTCGCCTATGGCCACCGCAGCAAGGGCGATTGCACCGATATCGAAACTCTGATCGCGCCGGGCCCGCTGCACAAGAGCGATTTTATCGAGACGGTCAATGTGATCAAGCCGGTTGGCAAGACGCCGATCTCGGCTGCCGTGCAACAGGCTGCCGAGCTGATGTCCTACCGCGACAGTTCATCAACCGTCGTGTTGATCTCGGATGGGGTGGAAACCTGCAATGCCGATCCCTGTGCGCTGTCCGCAGAATTGGCAAAACAAGGCATGAACTTTACCGCACATGTTGTCGGATTCGATCTGAAAGAGGAAGAGAATGCCAATCTCTCCTGCATCGCAGAGAACACCGGTGGCGTTTTCGTTCCGGCCAGCAATGCCGCCGAGTTGCACGGCGCATTGGATCAGGTTCAAAGCGCCATGGACCTGAAGCCCGTCACGCCGGAACCTGAACCGGAAGAACCACCACCGCCCGAAGTGACGGTTTCAGGTCCTGCGCAGGCAACAACCGGCGCGGCCTTCGATGTAAGCTGGTCCAAAACCATCAACCCCAGAGACATGGTCGCCATCGTGCCGACCGGCGCGGATGAGGGTACGCGCGCCACCTACCTGCGCACCGAGGATCGCACCGAAGGCAGTCTGAAAGCCCCCGCCGAGCCGGGGCTCTACGAGATCCGCTATATTCTCGACGTGAGCAGTAAGACGCTCGCGACAGCGCCCATCGAGGTGGTCGAGGCCGAAGTGACGGTTTCGGGGCCCCCGCAGGCAACAACCGGCGCGGGTTTCGATGTAAGCTGGTCCAAAACTATCAACCCCAGAGACATGGTCGCCATCGTGCCGACCGGCGCGGATGAGGGTACGCGCGCCACCTACCTGCGCACCGAGGATCGCACCGAAGGCAGTCTGAAAGCCCCCGCCGAGCCGGGGCTCTACGAGATCCGCTATATTCTCGACGTGGGCAGTAAGACGCTCGCGACCGCGTCCATCGAGGTGATTGAGCCAGAGATCGGCATTTCCGGGCCTGAAATCGTCCGCGCTGAGACTAAAATCGATATCACTTGGTCTTCAACGATCAATTCCAGGGACATGGTCGCGATCGTGTCGGCGGGTGCCGATGAGGGAACGCGAAACATCTATTTGCGCGCGGGAGACAAGACCAAGGGGCGATTGATCGCTCCCGCCGAACCAGGCCTCTACGAGATCCGCTATATTCTCGACGTGGGCAGAAAGACTCTTGCAAGCATTCCGCTGGAGGTCGTCGGAGCCGATGCGCCGCTGGACGATGGCGCGGGACTGTCGGTGCCAGAAACCGCAGGTAGTGGCGAGACGATCACAGTGACATGGACCGGCGAGAGCGACAGCACCGATCAGCGGATCGCGCTTGCGCACAAGGATCAGCCCGATTTTAGCTGGATCACGGTTCAGTCGGTCGCCGAGGAAAAATCTATTGACCTGACAATGGCGGATGAGGCGGGCCTCTATGAGGTTCGGTTCCTGGACGTTTCCGGGCGTGAGGTGCTTGGCCGATCCGTCGTGGAGGTGAAATGATGATACGCCGAGCTCTTTCCGTCACCATCCTTGTCGTCCTCGCATCGACTCCAGTCGCACGGGCAGAGGTAGACGGTAACGGCCCGGATTTGTGGCGCGTCACCGGCGGCGTTGCAGTCGATGACGTGCTGAACGCTCGTATGGGGCCGGGCACCAACTATCCGGTGATCGAGCAATTCGCCTCCGACATGGAACGTGCTGGATGGGTAGCGCAGCGCTTTATGACCCGCGACAACGGTGCCGCGTCAACATTGCCCGAGGGGGCGGGTTCTTCGGATGTGAGCAACCCGCTTGAAAGGTTGTCCGCACGTTTTCTGGAGGGATATGAAGAGCAGGATACCCTACAAGTACTCGACCAGGTCCTTGCCAATCTAGAACCAGTGAATTCGCAATCGTCGGTTTTTTTGCCAAGCGCGCAGATCAGGCCGCTGACCATGGCGGTTCTGGCTCTTGAGGCGGCTGAGGGAGTGCGCGGCCGAGTCCGCTACCGCATCACCTATGGTATTGAACCGTTTCCGGATCTGGCGAGCCGCGTTCCGTATCCCGTCAGCTTTATTCAGGTAGACCGCTTCAGCCTGGGATCGGCCATCCGCCAAGACGCAATCGATTCAATCGGGGCGGAGTACGTGGAACCTCCCGAAGCGTTCGACGTTGGCCCGCATGTGTCCTGGCGCTTCGTCACCAGGCCCGTGCAGGGGGCAGCGTCAGACATCGTGGCTGCCGGGCGGATCGAGCTGTCCGAAGCGCAGGCGCAGGGCTGACCTGCTTGAATAACCCTTGACTCTCACCTGTCATGGAGCTTGGAAACGCCGCCCTGTGGAGCGTAGAGAAAGAGACGCCGCTGAATACGGCATCGGTTCCTTTTGAGGTCGCACGTGCCGACCTTTTGACCCTCGCGGCCGCCATCGACGAGCTGACGGGCGAGAACAATTTTGGCGAGATTGGACAAGTTCGCGCCCTCCCCGATTTGCCCGATCCTTTCCTTGAGGCAGTGATCGAGATTGGCCTTGCGCAGGACTCTGTCCTGGATGCGGGTCTTCGCCGCAGTGGGCTGAAGGACGACTCGATCTCTGCGATCTGGCAGCGGCTGATCATCATTCCGATGGGGGAGAACGCTCAGACGCCCACCGCATATCGTGCAAAGACTTACGAATGCCATCGCGGTTCGCAGTTCCCGCCCGAGGGCGGATTGCGCCCATGATTCCCATGGCAGCCAAGGAGGTTCTGGATGCCTTGTTCAGTAAAGACAGTGGACAAAACCGGTAGGCGATCAATCGTTGTACACGGGGTTGTTGTGGTGCTCGCAGTTTGCGCGTCGTTGGTTTTTGGCGGTCTTCTGGCCTCTGCGCAGGAAGTCGGCACATACGCGTTTGTTGATGCTCAGGAACTGAACCTGCACGCGGCGCCGAGTACAGGATCATCCGTCATTCGCACCCTTCCCCGCAGAACGGTCGTCAGTATTCTTGAGCGTAAAGGGGGCTGGGCCCGGGTCTTTGTTCAGGGTGCCAATGGGGAACCGGCAGAAGGTTGGCTATCAACGCATTTTTTGGGCAGCAACGCGACAACAATCGCCGAGCTCCGCCCTGGCCAATCCGACGGACGCATTCGCAGACCCGCGCTGTCCAACCAACCTCATCGCTGGGCTGGGCCACTTAGGGTCAGCCAGCTCGACTTTGATTGTCGAAGGCCACTTTTTGGCAACAGCGGCATACGGAAATGTGCCGCAAGCGTTCGTGTCCAGTTATCCCCCGAGGAATACGATCCCAATCGCACCGACCGCGTTTTAGTCGCATGTCGAGGCGAGATCTCCTATCAAACGGAGAATGAAGGTTATGCAAAGCGCATCGTGGCATTCGAGAGGAGGAGCATCTCCCTTGATGACCGATTGGGGCACACGGTGAGAGTCGACTTCGATGTCCGCTCCGACAGAAGTAAAATCATTTCCGCTCAGCTCCAAGCCTTTTCCTGTGCACGGGATTAGGCAGCGGTGCTGGTCGTGCGCTGGCCACCCGCCTTCGCCACTCGTGAGAACCCCCATTGTAGCACCCATGGAGAAATTCCTTCCTGTCCTGCTCTGAGCGAGCCAATCCCAGGTCAGGCTGCAGACCTGAAGGTGATTTCAGCTAATTCGCTGGCAGGGGGGAAGCCGAGCGCGACGCCTTTCTGGTGCGCTTTACCCCGGGTGGTAAGGGAATCGGCTTTGCCGTGCTAGGCGGTGCTTTTGCCGAAGGGGTCGATCTTCCTGGCGAGCGCCTAATCGGCGCGTTTATTGCCACCTTAGGCTTGCCGCCGTTTAACGACTTTAACGAAGCGCTGAAAACGCGCATGAACACCCGTTTCGGCCGAGGCGACGACTACACCTACCGCATACCCGGTATGATCAAAGTGGTGCAGGCCGCCGGAAGGGTGATTCGCAGCCCCGAGGATGAAGGGGTTGTGATATTAATGGACGACCGTTTTGCCCAAGCCAAAGTGCGTGCTTTGCTGCCACGCTGGTGGGGGCTAGACAACCACTCATCTTCTTAGAGGAGATGCACGAGCAATGACAGATTTACTCTGGTACCAGTACCTTCTCATCGGGCTTATTTTTGCCTGGAGCGGCTTTGTTCGCACCAGCCTTGGCTTTGGCGGTGCCGTGCTGGCGCTGCCTTTTCTGCTGCTGGTGGTCAACGAACCGCTGGTCTTCCTGCCAATTGTGGCCATTCATCTGCTGATTTTTTCCAGTTGGATTGCCTGGAGCGGCCATCGACAAGTGCAGAAAGTGGGCGTGGGAGGTACGTCGCCGGAAAGTAATATCGATTGGGGCTATTTAACCAAAGCCCTGAAAATCATGATCGTGCCTAAGTTGATCGGGGTGGTGGGGCTGTTAACGCTGCCCTCTCAGATCATGACCAACATCATTTTCGGCATTGTGATCATTTATGCCATTGGCTACGTGCTGAATAAACCGTTTAGAAGTAACAACAAATACGTCGATATCGTACTGCTGGCGCTTGGGGGCTATGTCAGTGGCACCTCGTTGATTGGCGCGCCGCTGATTGTCGCGGTGTTCGCCACTCACGTCGTCAAAGAGCAGCTGCGCGACACCATGTTCGTGCTGTGGTTTATCCTGGTGATGATCAAAATGGCGTCGTTTATCATCGCCGGCGTCGACCTCCAACTGATTCATCAACTATGGCTACTGCCCTGCGCATTTATCGGCCATTTGCTAGGCGAAAAAGCCCACCGCTACATGCTAAAAGCAGACACCGGGCTGTTCTTCCGCGTACTGGGAGCCGTGCTGATCTTGGTCAGTGTGGTGGGTCTGATTCACCCGCCAGGGTAGGGGGAGTTCAGGGCATACATTATGCCCCGCTGATCAATATCGCTGAGCTGTGTATGATGTGCCGCATTACTTACGAATTGCACCTACCTAGATGTGGAGATCCACCGTGAACACGGAGAGTCATTCTCAGCTTGCCGCTTTTATATGGTCGGTCGCTGATCTTTTGCGCGGTGATTTCAAGCAGTCCCAGTATGGCCGTATCATTCTGCCGTTCACGCTGCTGCGTCGCTTGGAGAGTGTTCTTGAGCCTACCAAGGCCAGGGTGCTAGAAGCTGCCGAGGATCATCAAAATAAGCCTGAAGCCGTACGTGAAAAGCTGTTGCTGCGCGCCGCCAATCAGCCGTTTTTCAACGCCTCACCGCTGAGCCTGAGTAGCCTTTCCGATACCCAAACCAGCGACGACCTAATGAGCTATGTGCAATCGTTTAGCCAGAGCGCCCGGGAGATCTTCGAGCACTTCGAGTTCGAGAGCTTTGTTCAGCAGCTCAGCGCCAATGACCTACTCTATAAAGTTGTGCGGCAATTTGCGGCGATTGACCTAAGCCCTGCACGGGTGACCAACCACGGTATGGGCGGTATCTTTGAAGAGCTTATTCGCAAGTTTGCCGAAAGCTCCAATGAAACCGCAGGGGAGCACTTCACACCCCGAGATATCGTCCATCTGACCACCTCACTGGTGTTGACCGGGCAAGAAGCCAAGCTTAGGCCCAATAGCATCGTTACCGTCTATGACCCAACCGCGGGTACCGGTGGCTTTCTTTCTGAAAGCGACGACTACATTCAGCAGGTCAGCCAGAACGTGACTGTTTCGCTGCACGGCCAGGAGCTCAACCCTGAGTCTTACGCCATCTGCAAAGGCGATATGCTGGTTAAGGGGCAGGAAGTCGAGCAAATCAAGCTGGGCAACACGCTCTCTGACGACCAACTGGCGGGCGAGCGCTTTGACTACATGCTCTCTAACCCACCGTTTGGCGTGGAATGGAAGAAGGTACAGACGCAAGTCACCGATGAGCACAAGCAGCGTGGCTACGATGGCCGCTTTGGCCCTGGTCTACCGCGTGTGTCGGATGGCTCGCTGCTGTTTTTGATGCACCTTGTGGCCAAGATGCGCAACCGCCAAGACGGTGGCTCGCGCATCGGCATCATCCTTAACGGCTCGCCGCTGTTTACCGGTGGCGCGGGCAGTGGGGAATCTGAAATTCGCCGCTACCTGCTGCAGCATGATCTGGTCGATGCCATCTCGGCCTGCCCACCGATATGTTCTATAACACTGGCATTGCCACCTATATATGGGTGCTTTCCAACAACAAGTCCGTCGAACGCAAAGGCAAAGTACAGCTGATTAACGCTACTGGCCGGGCCAGCAAGATGCGCAAGTCGCTGGGCAGCAAGCGCCAATACATTACCGACCGTGATATTGACGATATCGTGCGGCTTTACGGTGCCTTTGAAGAGAACAGCGAGAGCAAGATTTTCCCCATAGAAACGTTTGGCTATCGGCGGATTACCGTCGAACGGCCACTGCGCCTCAACTTTGTAGCCAGCGACGAACGTCTAGCCAAGCTGGACGACGAAAAAGCCATTCAGAGGCTAGATGAGGGAGAACAAACTGCCCTTAAAGCTGCCTGCGAGCAATTAGGTGAGCAGCGCTACACCAACCGGAAAGCGTTTACCAAGGCGCTGAATGCGGCGCTCAAGGCTGAAAGCTTAAAAGTTGGCGCACCCGTACAGAAGGCCATTTTCAACGCGCTTTCCGAGCGCGACCCGGAAGCAGATATCTGCCTGGATAAGCACGGCAATCCCGAGCCAGACACCAGCCTGCGCGATAACGAGAACGTGCCGCTGGGTGAATCGGTGTTTGATTACTTCGAACGTGAGGTAAAACCCCACGTACCGGATGCCTGGATCGACGACAACAAGCATGATGAGCTGGAT
This sequence comes from Halomonas sp. 3F2F, assembly GCF_014897805.1. Taxonomy (NCBI): domain Bacteria; kingdom Pseudomonadati; phylum Pseudomonadota; class Gammaproteobacteria; order Oceanospirillales; family Halomonadaceae; genus Halomonas; species Halomonas sp. 3F2F. The sequence goes on along the minus strand of NZ_JABUZE010000098.1, from coordinate 34,571 downwards.
GGCCGCATCGGTATTGTCGGTTTCGAGATTCCTTTCAACCGCCATTTCTACCAGTTCACGCCCCCGCGCCCGCTGGAAGAGATCGACGCCGACCTCAAAGCCTGCACCGATAAGATCAAGCAGATGATCGAGGGGCTGTCGGCATGATAATGAAAAAGCCCCTGAATGCGCGGTTGATCTTGTGGGCATCATTGCCTACTCTTACCGGCAACAACACCCGCCAAGGCTCTGCTATTTGCAGCATCCTCAAACCGGCGGGTTACTTTTTCAGCAAATGTTTTACATCCCCCCTGATGACACACCCGTCATGCTTCTCACGGCAGCATGCTTTGGCGGGTTTTTTTGATTTCAAAAATAATCACCTTAGAGTGGCGCTGGTGAGCACTTGCCTTGCTGAACAAAATTGTCTAACATTTACGTCAAGAAAACCCGCCAAGGCTATGCTCGCAAGAGTACCCTCAAACCGGCGGGTTACTTATCAGTTAGCGCGGAAAACCTCGTACTTTTAGTGCGAGGATGGATAGCGCGGCGTCCGCCAGGACGCCTTGTGTTTTGCATCCTTACAATATTTCGTCTAAAGTGTAAAGCATGAAAGCCGAACGCGCCTACCAATACCGCTTCTATCCCACGCCTGAGCAAGCAGCCTTGCTGGCGCGGACGTTTGGGTGCGTGCGGTTTGTCTGGAACGCGGTGCTGCGCTATCGCACCGACGCGTTTTATCAGCGTCAGGAAAAGATCGGCTATAACGATGCCAGCGCGTTCCTAACACAGTTAAAGAAGCAGCCGGACACCGCCTTTCTAGCCGAGGTTAGTTCGGTGCCACTGCAACAATGCTTGCGCCATCAACAAAGTGCGTTCAAGCATTTCTTTGCCAAGCGGGCGCGGTACCCCAGCTTTAAATCGAAGAAGCACCGGCAGTCAGCCACCTTTGCCAGTTCGGCATTTTCGTACCGTGACGGGCAGATCACGCTCGCCAAGTGCCGTGAACCGCTAAACATCCGCTGGAGCCGCGACCTGCCTGCGGCACCGAGCACAGTGACGGTATCCAAGGATGCAGCAGGCCGTTACTTCATTAGCTGTCTGTGCAAGGTAGACACTGAGGCGCTGCCAATTACGTTCAAGATGGTCGGTATCGACCTGGGGATCAAAGACCTGTTCGTGACCAGTGACGGCCATCGGGTGAATAATCCCCGCCACACTGCCCGCTATGCCCGAAAGCTAGCGAAGGCGCAGCGGCGCCTCAGCCGTAAGCAAAAAGGCTCGAACAACCGAGCCAAGGCACGGTTAAAGGTCGCTCGCTGTCACGCCAAGATCGCTGACACGCGCCGTGACCACCTGCATAAACTCACCCGCCAGATCGTTAACGAGAACCAAGTGATTGCAGCGGAGAGTTTGCAGGTGAAGAACATGGTCAAAAACCGCCATCTCTCTAACGCCATCAGTGATGTTGGCTGGGGGGAGTTGGTTCGCCAGCTTGACTACAAGGCGGCCTGGGCGGGAAGGCAGTTTGTCCAGATTGATCGCTGGTACCCAAGCTCAAAACGCTGCCATAGCTGCGGCTTTGTGCTGGAATCACTACCGCTGAATGTTCGCACCTGGGACTGCCCAGATTGCGGTACTCAGGGCATCGACCGCGACGTGAATGCGGCCCGCAACATTCTGCAAGCAGGCACCGCGCTATTAGCCGGTGCAGATGGTTGAAAGATCATACCGAGGGGCACTCGGGAATGTACGCCTGTGGAGTTTGTGTAAGACCAGCAGTGCCAAGGCATTGAAGGCAACGAACATCGAAGCAGGAACCAGGAAGGTAACGACCTGGGAATCCCCTTCCTTTCCGCCGCAAGGCGGCAGCGCAAGCTGAGGGAGGGGAGGATGTCAATTGTGGGGTTTGAAATGAAGTTCAGCAAACCCGCCAGTACCTATGAAGAGCAGCTTTCCATTCTGCGCAAGCGCGGTCTTGGTGTGAATAACCCGGCTAGCGCGCTGCATTACCTAAGCCATCTCAACTATTATCGGCTAACTGCTTATTGGCTACCGTTTCAGGAGCAGTCATCACCCCGCCAGTTTCATAAGGGAACTGATTTTGAGGACGTGGTGAACCTCTATGTCTTTGATCGCGAATTCCGGCTGTTACTGCTTGATGCGATTGAGCGGATAGAAGTTTCCTTTCGAACGGCCTGGGCCTACTACATGGCTCACCGATACGGTTCTCATGCCTATCTTGATCCAGGGCTTGCAAAGCGTTCTAGCTGGCACGTTAAAAATCTCGCCAGTTTAAAAAAAGAAATATCACGCTCTGATGAAGTATTTATCGAACATTATCAGCAGACCTGCTGCGAGCCTGAAACGCCCCCCGTATGGGCAGTGTGTGAGGTCATGTCGCTTGGGCTGCTGTCACGTTGGGTCAACCAGCTGCCGCCAGGTGATGTGAGCCAGATAGCATCAATCTATGGCTTGGATCAGAGCGTTATGCGTTCAACCCTTCAGCATATTACCTACGTACGCAATCTATGTGCTCATCATAGCCGCGTGTGGAATCGCCGTCTTACTGTGACCATGAAAGTGCCAAACCGTAAACCTGCTGAAGTTGCTGCGGTGGTGAACCCTGCAAGTCCGCGTAATATCTATAACACGCTCACTATGTTGGCTTATTTACTGGATAAGATCAGCCCAGGACATACCTGGAGGCAGCGTTTAGGTAAATTACTTGCTAGCCATGATGTTGATACCCAGCAGATGGGTTTTTTACCCAATTGGCAGGCCCAACCATTCTGGGTAGGTGCCTTGCAAGAAATGCAGCCAGGGAGCCATTTATGACTTACCCCGCCTATCCCGAATACAAGGATTCCGGCGTTGAGTGGTTGGGGGAAGTGCCGGTGCATTGGAGCGTGCCAAAACTTAAACACTTAGCGCGTATTCGTAATGGGCGTGATTACAAAATAGTGGAAGTTGAAAGTGGTGGGTACCCAGTAATTGGTTCGGGTGGTGAGTTTGCGCGGGCTAATAATTTTTTATTTGATGGTGAATCTGTTCTATTAGGCAGGAAAGGGACAATTGATAAGCCCCTGTATATTAATGGTCCTTTTTGGACTGTTGATACAATGTTTTATACAGAGCTTAGCCAGAGGGTAGATGGTCGATTCCTTTATTATTATACGACTTGTTTTCAGTTTGATCAGTATTCAACCAATACTGCTCTTCCAAGTATGGCTCAAGAGGATTTGGTCAATATTTACCTAGCTACCCCTGAACTTCCTGAGCAAGCTCACATAGCCACCTTCCTCGACCACGAAACCGCCCGTATCGATGCTTTGGTGGAAGAGCAGCAGCGCCTGATAGAGTTGCTCAAGGAGAAGCGCCAGGCGGTGATTTCCCATGCCGTCACCAAAGGGCTCGACCCCGATGTTCCGATGAAAGACTCCGGGGTGGAGTGGCTGGGGGAGGTGCCGGCGCATTGGGGTGTGGTTAGGGTTAAGCATATCAAAGCCTCCATCCAGCACGCTTTTGTTGATGGACCATTTGGTTCTAATTTGAAGAGTGATCATTTCATAGATGACGGTGATGCCTACGTCATAGAAAGTGGTTTCGCCACTAAAGGTGTTCTTAACAATGAATCACTAAAGCAAATTACACATGAGCATTTTTCTACAATTTCAAGAAGTCAGGTGAAAGGTGGGGATATAGTTATATCCAAAATTGGGGCCCGATATGGGATGTGCTCAATACTCCCTGAGCTTGACAAACCAGCCGTTGTGTCAGGAAATTCGCTTAAGTTGACTGTAGATTTAAAGCTGTGCGATCCAATTTTTGCTGTACTTGTACTTCGATATCTTCGAGAGAGGGGGGCGATAGAAGATATTGTTAATATGACAGCTCAGCCAGCGCTATCTCTTGGAGAAATGAATAACCTTCCTTTCCCTCTTCCTAGTTTAGAAGAGCAAAAAGAAATTCTAAAAGATGCATCGCAAAGAATTACAAAATTCGATGATATGGCTGGTGAGTGCGAGCATCTTATCGCTTTGTCTCAAGAACGTCGCTCTGCCCTGATCTCTGCCGCCGTCACCGGCAAGATCGATGTACGCGGCTGGCAGCCGCCAGAAAAACTTCAAGCGGCTAATGACGACGCACAGAAAGGGCATGAGGTAGTCGCCGTATGAGCCTTGAGCGTAACTCCGCCTATTTAAGCGGTTTGCTTGCAGAGCTTCGCAAGCTACCAAGTGAAACCTCCTGGTTGGAGTTTAAGCGCAACAATGCTGATCCACATGAGATTGGCGAATATATAGCGGCGCTTTCAAATGCGGCGGCATTGGAGGGCAAAAGTGCGGCCTATATGGTGTGGGGCGTAGATGATGCGTCTCATGAGGTTGTTGGCACCACGTTTACCCCCTGGCAGGCCAAAAAAGGCAATGAAGAGCTGGAAAGTTGGCTCGTCAGAATGCTCAGCCCTAGACCACTTCAAGTTCTATCAGGTTAACGTGCCTGTAGAGGGCGAAGAGCTACCCGTTGTCATTCTCGAAATTCCGCGAGCGCACTCAAAGCCAACGAGCTTTTCGGGCAAAGAGCTTGTGCGTATCGGTTCCAATAAAAAGCCGCTGAAGGATTATCCTGAGGTCGAGCGTGGGCTGTGGCGCATCTTTGATAAAACACCGTTTGAAGAGCTTCCCGCTGCCAGCGACTTATCGATGACAGAAGCATTAGCGCTGCTGGATTACACAGCTTATTTTGAGCTATTGGGGTTACCGTTGCCAACAGACCAAGCGGGCATTCTGAGTAGGCTTGAAGAGGACGGTATGTTGCGCTGCGACGATGCCAAACGCTGGGAAGTCACTAACCTTGGTGCGATTTTGTTTGCCAGAGAGCTACAAAGCTTCAAGGGGTTAGCGCGTAAAGCGGTTCGGCTAGTCGTGTACAAAGGCAAAGGTCGGTTGCACACGATCCGCGAGCAGGAAGGCCGTAAAGGGTATGCTTCAGGGTTCGAAGGGCTGATTGATTACTTGTCGGCGCTATTGCCAAGAAATGAAGTAATTGGCAAAGCTTTGCGTCAAGAAGTGCCTATGTATCCAGACTTAGCCGTTCGTGAATTAATTGCCAATGCCCTTATTCATCAGGATTTTTCAGTAACGGGTGCTGGCCCGATGGTCGAGATTTTTGATGACCGCATCGAAATTACTAACCCTGGCGAGCCATTGGTTGAAATTGACCGTTTTTTAGATAGTCCGCCACGTTCACGTAATGAAGCGTTAGCATCGTTCATGCGCAGGGTGGGTATCTGTGAGGAACGCGGAAGTGGCGTCGATAAAGTGGTCTTTGATACAGAGTTTTATCAACTTCCCCCGCCTCGTTGGGAGCGCCCTGAGGGCTCTCTTCGGGTGGTGCTGTTCTCCCATCGTGACCTGAATAGCATGGATAAGCAGGAAAGGGTTCATGCGTGTTACTTGCATGCTTGCCTCAAATACGTCATGCGCGAACAGGTGACTAATACATCCTTGCGTGAGCGTTTTGGAATAGAAGCCAAAAATAGTGCGACGGCCTCACGCATCATACGTGATGCGTTGGAAGAGAGAGTCATCAAGCCCTACGACCCTGAGCAAAGTAAGAAAAATGCCCGCTATCTACCCCATTGGGCATGATCTGGTGCTTTATTTGATGAGTATTTGATAGGGCAGTTATTTGCATAGTTTGTGTTTTTTATTTTATTTTTAAAATCATATACTTAAATTGTTTTTTTGGCATATTTTTCTATTTGATGGGTATTTGATTGATGACACAGGGACGCAGCATCCGGTTGTTTCTGGTAGACGGCACGCCCAACGGCTTGCTTACCGCCGAAATCATGAACTGGACAGGCCATGTGCTGACTGGCCCGCGCACAAAGCTGACAGAGCTGGTGCAGCGACCCGAGTGCGGCCGCACTGGCATCTATTTTCTGGTGGGCCCTGACTTGGAAGGCAGCCCGCGTCCGCAGGTGTATATCGGCGAAAGTGATGATGTGGGTACCCGCCTAAAACAGCACAACCGACCAGAAGATAAAGGCGGCAAGGACTTCTGGGAAAAGGTCTGTCTGGTGACCAGCAAGGATCAGAACCTCACTAAAGCTCATGTGAAATATTTGGAAAGTCTACTAATCCAGTCAGCAGGCGAGCTTGGGCGCTGCAAGCTGGTCAACGGCACCGCGCACGAATACATCAACCTGCCAGAATCCGACCGTGCCGATATGGCGTTTTTTGTCGAGCAGATCCGCACCGTAATGCCAGTGCTTGGGCTGGATTTTTTGCGTCAGCGTCAGCATCCGCTCACACAAAATAGAGTAGAGCCTGTTCAAACTGTCCCCTTAACCACGTTTGAATTGAAAATACCTAAATACAAAATCACTGCCTGGGCGCAGGAGATAGACGGCGAGTTCATTGTGCTGTCCGGTAGTAAAGCACGCGAACGCTGGGCGAGTAATACAGACTATGCCAGCTATCGGCCACTGTACGAACAGTTGACGGAAGAGGGCGTATTGGCGTGTGATGAGTCGGGAATAGTCAGCTTTTCACGTGATCATGCTTTCTCAAGCCCCAGCGCTGCGGCTGCCGTAGTATCTGGGCGTCCTGCTAATGGCCGCACGGTATGGATAGAAAAAAACAGCCGCAAGACATACGGTGAATGGCAGGATCAACAAGTAAGCGCTGTGGTAGAGAATGTTTCAGAATAGAAAAATTCAGGTGTTTTCGTGTCGAAAAAAAATAAGAAGCAAAAAAGAAAAGAAGAGTCTGGACGCCTGGGTGCAATCAGGCGAAGAATTGAGGGTCATCAGAATAAAATAGGTGCCAAGGCGCAAGATGAACGATTGGCCAGACAGATAGCTGGAAACCTATATAGTGCCTTAAATGATAATGGTGATAGTGCAACTGTAGATGCTGGTACTAAAGATTGCTCAGAGCCATCTATGTATGATGAGACCCATTATCTTTGGGTTTTTGAGCCAGCTGATTTAGACGATATGTCGGTTGAGCAAGTTTTTGAAGTTTGGAAACACCGGGAGCAGTTATGTGGCTCTAAAGAAGTTGCAGCGGAGGCGCTTGCCATTATTGAGGTTGCAGATGAGGTGGTAGAAAGCTATCAAGGATGGCAAGGCTATATAAATAGGGTTGAAATTAGTGCATTGGAAGTTCCGTTTTTGTCTGACGACTCTGAAGAAAGCTATGTTAATGGAATTGAAAAAAACGCTTTAAATATAGCTCATGTTTTAGAATTGAGTGATGACGATGTTAAATTATCTTGGGAGAATAGGCCCGACAGCTTCGCTAGCATTGAGGCAGCGTGTCAAGCTCTGGCTTTATTAAGGAAAAAAGCAGGGTTGGTGAACTCCAGCGCATGGCAAGCGTTGATTGAGCATGATGAAATAGAAAAACTAAAAGATTACCTTCCTTATGAGGGAGCCTCTCTCAGCTTCATTAAAAGCGAGACTGATAAAAAGCTGATAGATTCTATTACGTTTGATGAAAAAAAGCGTCGAACAAGCGTTACTGTTGTTAGGGAAGGACAGCAAGATTTTCGAAAGCGAGTGCTTAAAAATTATTATGGTAGTTGTTGTATTTCAGGTAGTCGCATAACCGACGTTTTAGAGGCGGCCCATATAAGCCCTTATACGGGTCAAAATTCGAACAGGTTAGATAATGGTTTGTGTTTACGTGTAGATATACACAGGCTTTTTGATAATTTTTTAATCTCTATTAACCCTGAAAAACAACGAGTAGAAACGAGTTCAAAAATTAAAAATGATCCTGAGTATGGCCAGTTAGAAGGAAAGCAGATAATAAGAGGTAAGGTGTTGGCATCAGACTACTTTCTGAGTCAGCATTATCGAACTTTTTGTAAACGCGAAATATAACAGCCTGGGGGTAACATGGCCGACAGCAGGGAAGCGCAGTTCCAGCAGGATATCATCGACGCCATGGCCACGGGTGGTTGGAAAGTGGGCACGGCCAGTGGCTATGACCGCACCACAGCACTTTATACCGAAGACCTGCTGGGGTATGTGCAGGAGGCCTGGCCCGAGCGTTGGGAGAAGTTCTGCAAGGCTAACCCGCAATCGTCTGAAACGCTGTTTGTACAGAAAGTGGTACGCGAGCTGGAGCGAGCGGGCACGCTAGAGGTGCTGCGCCATGGTTTTAAAGTGCCGGGGGTGACGTTTGATCTGTGCAGCTTCAAGCCTGACCACGCCATGAACCCTGACGCGCTTTCCCGCTACCGTGCCAACCGCCTGCGTGTGGTGCCGGAAGTGGCCTATTCGCCCCATGCCCGAGAGAAGGGCAAGGGCGGCGAAAGTTATAACCCGCGCCTGGATCTGGTGCTATTTGTTAACGGCATACCTACTGGTACGCTGGAGCTAAAAAGCGAGTTCAAACAGTCGGTAGAAAACGCCAAGCGCCAATACCGCAACGACCGTCCATTAAAAGATCCTATTACGCGCAAGGTTGAGCCGCTGCTGGCGTTTAAGCGCGGCGCGCTAGTGCACTTTGCTGTCAGCCAAGCGGAAGTGGCGATGACTACGAAAATTGCGGGCAAAGACACCTTCTTTCTGCCGTTTCACCAAGGCACGGAAGGCGGCGGTGCAGGTAACCCTGCGCCGGAAGATGAAAATAGCTACGCGACTAGCTACCTTTGGGAGCGCGTCTTTGCCCCGGATGCTTGGTTAAAAATACTCGGGCGCTTTTTGCATTTGGAGCAGAAAACAACCGAAGACTTTCACGGTCGACGCAACACGAAAGAAACGCTGATTTTTCCGCGCTACCACCAATGGGAAGTGGTTAATCAGCTGATTGAGACCACTCAAGCCGATGATGGCGGCCAACGTTACTTGGTTCAACATAGCGCGGGCTCAGGTAAATCTAACTCCATTGCCTGGCTCGCCCATCAGTTGGCTAACCTCTATGACGAAAGCGGCCAGCAGAAGCGCTTCAACTCAGTGATTGTGGTGACTGACCGCACCGTGCTGGATAGCCAACTGCAAAACACCATTTACCAGTTTGAACACGCCCATGGGGTGGTCTGCCCGATCACCCGCGATGTCGGCAATCAGAGCAAATCTGAACAGCTGGCCGAAGCGCTGGCGAGCAATACCCGCATCATCATCGTCACTATCCAGACCTTTCCGGCGCTGTTCGATGCGCTGGATAAGCGGCCCACGCTTGCCGAAGGCCGCTATGCAGTGATTGCCGACGAAGCACACTCTTCACAGGCGGGCGATTCTGCGCGCAAGCTTAAGGCGCTATTAGCCGCCGCTGGCGAGAGCGCTGATGAAGACGAAGAAATCAGTGCAGAAGCAATGCTGGATGCAGCCGTGTCTACTCGTCGACCTAATGAGCGCATCAGCTACTATGCCTTTACCGCCACACCCAAGGCCAAAACACTAGAACTGTTTGGCCGTGTACCAGACCCAAGCTTGCCACCAAGTGCAGACAACAAGCCCGAGCCATTTCATCTCTACTCGATGCGTCAGGCTATCGAGGAAGGTTTCATTCTGGATGTGCTGCGTAATTACGTCACCTACAGTACCGCCTGGAAACTGGCCCATTTAGAAGATGAAGAGCAGGAAGTAGACGCCAAAAAGGCCTCCCGCGCATTAGCCAAGTGGGTTCGCTTACATCCTTACAATATTGCGCAGCGCGTAGAGGTCATTGTTGAGCACTTTCGCGCTAATGTACGCCACCTGCTGGACGGCCAAGCCAAAGCGATGGTAGTCACCGCCAGCCGCCAAGAGGCGGTGCGCTATCAGCTGGCGATGCGCCAGTATGTGGAAGCTCAAGGCTATAGCGACGTGCATCCCTTGGTGGCGTTTTCCGGCAGCATACCGGCCGATGAAGTCATTCCTGAGGAAGTAACTGAAGCCAGCCAACTGCTGAACCCTGGCGTTCGTGGACGTGATCTGGCCAAGGCGCTGGACAGCGACGACTTCAACGTGATGATCGCCGCTAACAAGTATCAGACTGGCTTTGACCAGCCCAAGCTATGCGCCATGTATGTGGACAAGAAGCTGCAGGGCGTAGACTGCGTGCAGACGCTCTCGCGATTGAACCGTCTGTTTCCTGGCAAACAGACGTTTATCCTCGATTTCTTTAATGAACCACAAGAAATTTTAGAAGCGTTTGCGCCGTATTATCGCAAAGCAACCTTGGCTGACGTTTCCGACCCGCAGGTGGTGTATGACCTTAAACGCACGCTGGATGCTAACGGCATTTATCACTGGCCCGAGGTGGAAGCGTTTGCTACTGCTTTCTTTGACCCTAAAGCACCCCCCTCACGATTAAGTTATCACTGCCAGCCTGCTCAAGATCGTTTCAAAAAGCGTTATGAAGTCACCGTAGAGCAGCAACAAACGTGGAAAGACGCTCGCCAGCAGGCGGAACAGCAGGGTGACGAAAAAGGGCGCATGCGTGCGGAGCAGGAGTTAGAAGACGCAGGCAAGACCCGCGATGAGCTTGATCTGTTCCGTAAAAACTTACAGAGCTTTGTACGCACCTATGAATTTCTCAGTCAGATCATCCACTTCGATGATGCTGAATTAGAACAGCTGTGCGTGTATGCCAAGCACCTGCATCCCTTGCTACGTATCGATCGATTATTAATTGGCGACCCTATTGATGTCAGCGAACTTGAGCTGGACAGCTATCGGCTGACCAAACGCGCTGAACAGCGCCTCTCGCTTGAAGAGGAGAGCGGCGACTACGGCTTGAAACCGATTTCAGATGTTGGCTCCGGCAAACCCCATGACCCCGAAACTCAACGCCTTAATGAGATTATCGAGCGCCTGAATGACCTCTACGGCGCAGATATTAGCGATGGGGATAAGCTGCACTTTGCCAACGGCATTGCTGACCGCATTGAGCGTGATGATGAGGTGATGGCCCAGATCAACCACCATGATGAAACCCAGGTGATGCACGGGCTATTTCCCAAGCGCGTCACCGACGCTGTATTAGATGCAATGAATGATCATGAAAAACTGAGTATGCCGCTGCTGGAGAACGAAGAAACGGGGCGGCAATTTGCGTTGCTTATTTTGACGCTGTTGGCGGGAAGAGCTGGGCAAAATGTTAAGTACACTGGGCCCGAAACGTAGACGTGTTCCAGCATATTCACCAGTAGTATGTGCAGCCTTTTTTTTACGGAGAGTTTATGTTTAACCGCCAAGAGTGGGCGTCATTGCTGGGTATCTATGGGCTGGGTGCGTTCCTGTATGCGCTGTTGTTAACGCCAGGATTTACGCCAACAGGGGTGACAGCAGGGTTAGGCTTTATGTTCATGGGGCTGGTGTTAGGGCTCTGTGGGGCGGTCATTGGGCGCCGCAGTGGCCGTGCCATGGTGGGTATCGTAGCGGGTTACATTCTTTTCATTGCGCTGGTAACGACAAACTACTGGCTTTCAACATCAGGTTAGCGAGCGCTCAACGATTACCCAACAATGCCCAACAAAAAACGGCCACTTGCTGTATTAGCTAAGTGGCCGTTTTTTCTGGAATTCTTGGTCGGAATAGCAGGATTCGAACCTACGACCTCTGCCTCCCGAAGGCAGCGCTCTACCAAGCTGAGCTATATTCCGAATGTTGTCGCAGCAGTGCTCAACAACGGAGCGAATCATACGCAGGCGAAGGGTTTTTTTCAAGTCCCTTTTTTCGCGCTGGGTTGCTTTGTTGCGCTGACTTTATGCTTTGCGATCAACCGCTAACCGAGCGATGCTAGCCATGCTGTCTCGATAGGGGCTCGGTGGCAGAGCATCGAGTTCGGCTAGGGCTTTATCGGCCATCTCAACGGCCCGTGCGCGGGTATATTCCAGCGCGCCAGTGACATTGATGATCTCCAGCACCTCGTCGAGCTGTTCCAGCCCGCCCTTGCGAATCACTTGGCGGATTAGCTTGGCTTGTTCAGGCGTGCCGCGCTCCATAGCATGAATGAGCGGTAGGGTAGGTTTGCCTTCTGCTAGGTCGTCGCCGACATTTTTGCCCATGGCCTCGGCATCGCCTTGGTAATCCAGCAGGTCGTCGATGAGCTGGAAGGCGAGACCTAAATAACGGCCGTAATACTGTAGTGCGCGCTCTTGCTCAGCGGTGGCGTCGGCAAGTACGGCACCGCTGTGGGAGGCGGCTTCAAACAGCATCGCTGTTTTGCCTTGAATGGTTTCAAAGTAATCCGCTTCAGAAATGCTGGGGTTACCGATATTGGTGAGCTGCAGCACTTCGCCTTCGGCAATGACGCAGGTCGCGCCGGACAGAATCGCCATAATGCGCATCGATCCTACGTCCACCATCATTTGAAACGAGCGCGAATAGAGGAAGTCACCCACCAGTACGGATGGTGCGTTGCCCCAGGCATCGTTGGCGGTTTTTTTGCCACGCCGCATGTGCGATTCATCGACCACATCATCGTGCAGCAGCGTGGAGGTGTGCATGAATTCGATTAGCGTGGCCAGAGTGATGTGTTTGTCGCCCTCATAGCCCAGTGACCGGGCAGCTAGCAGCACGAGTAAAGGACGCAGACGCTTGCCGCCGCTTTCAATAATATATTGGCCGATGGTTTCTACCAGCGGCACTTTGGAATTCAATTGCGCGACAATGGTCCGGTTTACGGCGTCAAAGTCATCGGCCACCACGGCGTGCAGCGGTGAAGGCGTTGGGCTGGCAGGCGGGGTTTGAGAGACGTTGGCTGTCATGGGTTCCGTTCATCGCGGGGGTAGGATAGTTGGGGCCATGCTATGGGGCTGTCTGTGAGGCGTCAAGGTAGCGATAGACGTTTGTAGTGCGATGTGTGATTGACAATGCCCCGTAGTCTTGTGGTAAACCGCGATAGTCGCTATAATTCGCGACCCACTCATCATGCTCCCTGTCAGATGGCTGCCAAAAGGGGCGCCACTCGCAGCAGGTCGATAAGAGCGGAAGGCGATGAGCGTTGGTTACGCGGGGCGTAATCGGCATTAACGACAAGTCCGGAGAGCGACATGTACGCAGTTATTAAAAGCGGTGGCAAACAGTACCGCGTTCAAGAAGGTCAAACCCTCAAGCTCGAAAAAATCGAAGTCGCTACCGGCGAAACGATTGAGTTTGATGAAGTGCTGTTGGTTGCAGACGGCGATGACGTCAACGTTGGCGCGCCTTTAGTAAGCGGTGCCAAAGTGTCCGCTGAAATCGTTTCCCACGGCCGTGGCGATAAAGTAACGATCATCAAGTTCCGTCGCCGGAAGCACAGCATGAAGCGTCAGGGCCACCGTCAGTGGTTCACTGAAGTCAAAATTACCGGAATTTCTGCGTAAGCAGTCGATTCCCTTAAGGAGGATTTTGCAATGGCACATAAAAAGGCAGCCGGCTCCACGCGTAACGGTCGCGATTCCGAGTCCAAACGCTTAGGTGTGAAACTCTTCGGTGGCCAAGCAGCCAGCGCGGGTAGCATCATCGTTCGTCAGCGTGGCACTCGTTTCCACGCAGGCACTGGCGTTGGCCTGGGCCGTGATCACACGCTGTTCGCTTTGAACGACGGCTTCGTGAAGTTCGAGACCAAAGGTCCGAACAACCGTAAATTCGTTAGCATCGTTTCTGCCTAAGCAACAGCTGTTGCGCAGAGCGAAGATGACGAAATAAAAGCCCCGCCATGGCGGGGCTTTTTTGTCTTTTCGATCCCTTTTGCCTGTTATTAATGGGCGGGATATTGCAGTTAGGGCGGCGGAAGCGGCCGGGAGAATCCAATGCAGTTCGTCGATGAAGCCTCGATTATTGTTGAGGCAGGTAAAGGCGGCAATGGCTGTCTGAGCTTTCGCCGCGAAAAATATGTGCCCAAAGGTGGCCCTGATGGTGGCGATGGTGGCCATGGTGGCAGCGTCTACCTGATTGGTGACGATTCACTGAATACCTTGATTGATTTCAAGTTTCAGCGTTTTTACAAAGCTGAAAACGGCCAGGGCGGCATGGGTCGCCAGATGAGCGGTAAAGCCGGTGAAGACCTGCATGTGAAAGTGCCGGTGGGCACCACGGTGATCGATGAGGATACCCTTGAAGTTATCGCCGATGTCACCGATATCGGTCAGGTGGTACTGGTGGCCGAAGGTGGTCGCCGTGGGTTGGGCAATATTCACTTTAAATCTTCGACCAACCGTGCGCCTCGCCGCACCACGCCGGGCACTGAAGGCGATCGCCGCAACCTGCGCCTGGAAATGAAGGTAATGGCTGACGTCGGCCTGCTGGGCATGCCGAATGCGGGAAAGTCCACGCTGATCCGTTCGGTATCCGCGGCCAAACCCAAAGTGGCGAACTACCCGTTCACTACCCTGGTGCCTAACCTGGGTGTTGTGAAGCTGGGGATGCACGAGCACTTTGTGATGGCCGATGTGCCGGGGCTGATCGAGGGTGCCTCTGATGGCGCGGGCTTGGGGTTACGTTTCTTGAAGCACCTGACCCGTACACGTCTGCTGTTCCACGTGGTGGATGTGGCGCCGTTTGACGAGTCTGATCCCGTGGAAGCGGCGCAGGCGATTATTCATGAGCTAGGCCAGTTCTCGCCGGCGCTTTCTGAGCGGCCGCGTTGGTTAGTGCTGAATAAGTTTGATCTGCTGCCGGAAGATGAGCGCGAAGCCCGCGCCGAGGCGATTATCCAAGCGCTGAACTGGGATGGCCCGGTATTCCGCATCTCGGCCATCAGCAGCGACGGCACTGACAAGCTGGTGCAGGCAGCGTATCGCTGGCTGACAGAGCAGCAGCGCCTGGAAAATGAAGATGAAGAAGCCCATGCCCGCGAGCAGGAAATGCGCCGCCGCATGGAAGAAGAATCAGTGGCCCGTACGGAAGCGCGTCTTGGCCGTCGCCGTAAACGCGACGACGAAGATGACGACGACTTTGACGATGATGATTACGATGTCGAGGTAGAGTACGCCCCGTAACCGATCCGTCGGTCGAATGGGTGACGTCAGCAGGGTCAACGGAATCAAACGCGTGAGCGGAATGGCTTGGGAGAGTCGCGACGTGGAAAGCAATGAGCAGTTGCCCGGCCGCGAGGCGTTAAGCAGCGCCCGCCGGGTGGTGGTTAAAATTGGTAGCGCGCTGCTCACCAACGATGGCCGAGGCTTGGATGAGCCGGCCATTGGTGGCTGGGTCGACCAGATTGCCACGCTACATCAGCAGGGCAAAGAAGTTGTGCTGGTGTCCTCGGGTGCCGTAGCGGCGGGCATGGTTCGTCTGGGGTGGCAGGCTCGTCCCAGTGCCGTTCATGAGCTTCAGGCAGCTGCGGCGGTAGGCCAAAACGGTCTCACCCAGTGCTACGAGCAGCATTTTGCTCGCCACGGTATGTTAACGGCCCAGATTCTGCTCACCCACGATGACCTTTCCAACCGCAAGCGCTATCTCAACGCATTGTCAGCGCTGCGTACCTTGGTTGAGATGCGTGTGGTGCCGGTGATCAACGAAAACGATACCGTCGTCACCGACGAGATTCGCTTTGGCGATAACGATACGCTTGGCGCGCTGGTAGCCAACCTGTTAGAAGCCGATGCGCTGCTGCTGCTCACCGATCAGGAGGGGCTGTTTGACGCCGACCCTCGCCACGACCCCAATGCCAAAATGATTGCTGAAGGCCGTGCCGACGACCCGCGCTTAGCCGCTGTTGCTGGTAGTGGAGGCGCCTTGGGACGCGGCGGCATGAGCACCAAAATTCGTGCTGCACAATTGGCTGCCCGTTCCGGCGCGGTCACGGTGATTGCCAGCGGCCGCCAGCCGGACGTTATTTCCCGCATCATGTCAGGCGAGGCGCTGGGCACTCTGTTGCGCCCAGCTCAAGCGCCCATCGCTGCTCGCAAGCGCTGGCTGGCAGGTCAGTTGCAGGTGCGTGGCACCTTGGTACTGGATGCTGGGGCTGTCAATGTACTGCGTGGCAAAGGCTCTAGCCTGTTGGCGGTGGGCGTACGTGAAGTGCAGGGCAGCTTTAAGCGCGGTGATATGGTGCTGTGCGTGGATGAGCAGGGCGCACGCGTGGCCAAAGGATTGGTTAACTACGGTGCGGATGAAGCCCGTCAGTTAGCGGGCCAACCGAGCCACCAGATTGAAGCAATTCTGGGTTACGTGGAGGCTCACGAGCTGATCCATCGCGATAACTTGGTGGTTGTTTAACGAGCTGGTTGTTTAATCGCGAGTACGGGGCGGTAGTGGTACTTGGCGTGGCCAGTCATCAGGCACGATGACTAGCCGCTCAAGCGGCTTTTCCCCAGTTAATGCTTTTGCCTGCGGGTCGTATAGCACTACTTGCTGCGGCCCGTAGCGATGGATGAGTGGCGTCACGTCTGCCATATGTTTCTTGGCAGAGTAGAACCTAGCCAATGGCGGCGGTGCTAGCCAGTGAGGCTTCTCTAGCCATGCCATTTTCAGTGCCTCGCTTCGCTGGGCTGCGAATTGCGGCCAATCCCTTAGATAACACCACTTACCACGGCGATGATCGGCCGTTGCACCGCTGGGTGGCGGTAACGTTGCGTGCCAGGGATAAAACAGTACGCCAGGCATCGCGAGGCGCTGCGTCAGTGGATGATGGAGTGGTGGGACGGGGCCTATATCTCTGGGCGCTAGCCAGTAGGCGATGATCGCTTGCGCGGTGGCAGTGCGCGAAATTGGCAACTGATGATGGCGCAGATGGCTACATTTCAGCGCCAGGCTATCCAGCCCGCCAGGGCCAATCCAGCGGCTTTGGCAGGTAGCATCGCCAGGCCCTTCGGGTAGGCCAAGATAGAACTTTATCGCCACTTCCAAATGGATGGGGTTGGGGTTGTCCCGTGTTCGATAGAGCATATCTAGTTCGCCCAGGGTATTGCGCCGCTGGGTAATACGCAGATTCTTGGCGAGCAGTCGTGTGTTGGGCGCGTTATCTAACATCAGGTGCCACAGCCGCTCATGGTAGTGCCCCATGCGCGTCGCCAGTTGGCCATCTAGCGCACTCACTAGTGACGAAAGATTCGCCAACCAGTCATCAATTGAATCTACTAAGCCAAGCTCCTGGCGTGTTGGCCTGCCTGGATAGGTAGTCGGCCCCGTTAGCTCAATCAAATCAGGCGTGGCGAGTAACCACGCAAGATCACGCAATACCGAATGTTCTAGGCGGTCGCATACGCCTTCTGCGGTGGCGGGTAGCGTCAAAGGCATCTCCCAGAAGTACACAGTCAATAACTATTGATGATGCGTACCACATTACAGCGCGTTGCTGGCAATGTCCCACTGGCTAATTAAAAAAGTAACTTACGGCGCTTATTTGGCGTATCAAACATTATGAGCTGCCAGCAAAAGCGGGCCTAAGTGGCCCGCATAATAGTTTGCGTGAGTTAATGTAGGGTTGTGCTATCCCGTTAGTCGCGGTCAACGTTGCTCACTTGGAAGGAGTCTTGGCGTAGACTGACTTCTATTTCACGACCATTTTCATCGCGGCCTTCCACATCAATCATGCCGCCTTTATCAATGTCGATATCTTCAAATTCGATCATGCCCTCTTGGCTTGCTACCTCGAGTGCTTGGCGAATATCATCTTCACTCATGCCCCAGGCACTGGTGATTAGGCGCTCTCGCTCTTCTTGCAGTGTTTCGCCGCTATCGATTGAAAACTCAATGTCAGCGTACCATTCGTCATCAAGCCAGCCTTCAACCTCGGCACGGCCACGGCTCTTAATGCTGATCTCTTCATAATGGGTGAACCCATAATCAGTGGCATGGGTTAGCACACTGTCAATCTGATCAACCGGCAATGTATCAGCTTGCACGCTACCTGCAGCCGCAGTTAACAGCAGTGCAGAGGTCGGGATCAGCAACATTTTTTTCATAGCGTTCATATCAAATTCCTTCTTGGTTTGTTAAATGACGTCATCTGTTGAATGAGACAGCATTCGTCATAAGGCAAAACAGTTATAACAGCGCGGTTCTTTCCGTAAGCTGACAAAGCCATTCATCTAACGTTCATGTTGCTTTTGGCATGCTAGTACGATGAACAAGATGCCCCTCACGCTAACCATTTCACGCTATTGGCAGCGCCTGACACGCATGCGCTTGCGCAAAGCGATGTCTGTTAACGTCGTTGTCGCGGTGTTTGCTAGTGCACTGGCTGGTAGTGCCATTGGTGATCAGCCCTGGGAAGCGTTGCACAGTGAAGTGCAGCGAGGCGATGTCGTGCCCTTAGAGTCCATTTTGGACTGGCTGGAGGCTAATTATATCGGCGAGGTAATAGAAGTAGAGATCGAGCGTGAGGATGGTCATGTAGAGTATGAGATCAAACTACTGGGCGCTCAGAATCAAGTGGTTGAGTTTGAGTTTGATGGCCATAGTGGACAGTTAATGAAAATAGAAGGTGTGCGTATTAACGAGATGCGCCGCCAATAAGGTAGCTATTCATGAAGTGTTTACTGGTAGAGGACGACCAGGCGCTCGCCCGTGAGCTTATTCAAGCGCTGCGGGAGGGAGATTGGCTGGTAGAGCATGCGGAAAATGGCCAGGAAGCCGATTTTCTAGTGCGCACGGAAGCCTATGACACGGTCATCCTTGATGTGGGACTACCCGATGGTGAAGGTACACGCTGGCTCTCTGCATGGCGTGAAGACGGTATTGATCTGCCAGTGCTGATCCTAACGGCTCGCGAGCGCTGGGCTGATAAAGCGGCGGGCTTTACCGCAGGGGCCGATGACTATGTAACAAAACCCTTTGAACCTGCCGAGGTTATGTTTCGGCTGCGTGCTCTGGTGCGTCGTAGTCATGGTCATGCTCATCCCGTTTTAAAAGTGGGTGAATTACGCTTGGATACCCATACCCAGCATGTCACGCTGGCGGGCAGGCCGGTTAGCATAACCGCTCAGGAAACACGCCTGCTCAGTTACTTAATGCATGCTGCCCCTCGGGTGGTTAGCCGCAGCGAGCTGTCAGAGCATGTCTATGACCGTGATCATGAACCCGATTCCAACGTAATTGATGTTCAAGTGAGCCGGTTGCGGCGTAAATTAGGCGCATGGCGGATTGCCACGCTACGTGGTCAGGGATATCGCTTACTCGCTGAAGAGCCTTCCGACGCATGAAGCCAGCTATTACCCGTTGGGCTCAGCGTTGGTCGACCCGTTCGATTACGTTGCGTCTTCTACTAGCGGCACTGTTAATGGTGTTGCTAGCGTTGCCAGTGGCGGGTTGGCTGCTTAATCACCATTATCGTACCTCAGCAATTCATGCTTTTGATGAACGCTTGGAGACAACGCTGAACGTGATCATTGCGGGGGTGACCTTTGATCCGGTCGCCCAGCAGATCAGTTACGATCGATCGCTGGGTGACCCGCGTTTTGAACAGGTTTATTCCGGCTGGTATTGGCAAATTACCGATCGTGACCACCTTTCGGCAACGTCGCGCTCACTGTGGGATCAGCGTCTTCCGGTTATCGATAATAAAAACCTAGCGGCTCGCACACTGGGCGGCCCGCGAGGTCAGCAGTTGCGAGTTGTCGAACGAGATATTTACCTTGCCCCGTTGGAAACCCCGCTGCATGTTAGTGTTGCCGCCCGCGATGATGCGTTGCGAGAAGATATTCAACAGTTTCAACAGGCTTTATGGCTGGGGCTGGTGGGCCTGGGAGCGCTGCTATTAGGTGTCCTGGCGCTGCAGGTGCGCTGGGGGTTGGCACCCTTGCGACGCATGAATGCCAATCTCCGGGACGTTGAGCAAGGGCAGGCTGAACAGCTCGACACCCACCTGCCCGGTGAGCTGGCTATACTAGCGGAGTCAATGAATGCCGTACTTATTCGCGACCAGCGTTTAATTGAGCGAAGCCGCCACACCGCAGGTAACCTTGCCCATGCGCTAAAAACCCCACTAAGCGTTATGCGATTACTGGTTAAACAATTGCCCAGCGAAAGCCGCGCTCTTTGGGAGGTTGAGCTTTCGCGCATCGACAATGCGGTGCGTCACCACTTAGCGCGGGCATCGGCTGCTGGCGAGGGGGCGCGTTTCGCCCCAATTGCCGTACAGGATACGTTGGCGGCGCTGATTACTGGGCTTACACGTCTGGCGCAGCGCCGTCATATTCGCCTGCAGCAACACATAGGCAGCAGCGCGCGCGTCCATATGGATGGGCAGGATCTTCAGGAAATCGTCGGTAACCTGTTGGACAACGCACTTCGCTGGGCGGCAAGCGAGGTGAGCATTCGTTTGCAAACCGATGGCCAACGGCTGTCGCTGCGAGTGAGCGATGATGGCCCAGGTATGTCCGCACAGGAGTGCCAAGCCGCCGTGCAGCGCGGCAAACGTCTCGATGAGCAACGTTCTGGTAGTGGACTTGGGCTGGCCATCGTGACGGATCTTGTCGCGCTGTATCAAGGGCAAATGCATCTGCAACGTGCCCAGGCGGGTGGATTAGAGGTGGTTATTGAGTTACCTGTGGTTGCTCGGTAGTTACTATGCATGACCTAACCAAGAGACAATGACATGACGCAAATCGCCAAGACATTGCCGGACGTACTGGTGGGGCCACTGCTGCGTCGCCTTTCGCCTTCGCGGCTGGTGCTTTGGCTAGTCGCGACCCGGCCGCTAACTATGCAGCTGGTGCTTTACCCTGAACAAGTGGGTGTCCAGACGCACCCATTGGATAAGTCGCATCAATGCGTGGCGATTGGCCAGCACGCCTATATTCATTTTATTGACCTGAGCTTGCCGACCGCACTGCCCACCGATGAGCGAATTGACTACGATCTGCAGGTACAGGGTACCCAAGGCGAATGGCAACGCCTGCCGGATTGGGCGCCCTGGTTATGTCATGAGGGCGAAGCGTATCCAGGCTTTGTGCTGGCCTCTCGGCATCACCGGTTGATGCACGGTTCGTGCCGTAAACCCCATCACAACAGCGCCGATGGCTTGGTACGGGCAGATACCTGGTTAGCCGAACGCCAATCAACCCCTGAAGAGTGGCCAGCCTGGCTGCTGATGACCGGTGACCAGGTCTATGTTGATGATGTTGCTGGCCCGATGCTGCGCGCCGTACATGCACTGATTGAGCGTTTGGGATTGGTAGATGAGCAGTTGGAAGGCGCCACGGTAGGTGACAGTCAAGCGCTTTACGCCGCCCCCGAAAGCTATTATCACCGTGAAGCGCTGTTGCCGGATGTGACCAGTAACGCTGCGCTGCGTGAGCGTTTCTTTGGCGGCGTTAAAAAGCCTGTGTTTACCTCCGCAAATGCGCAAAACCACTTAGTGACACTGGCAGAAATGCTCGCCATGTACTGCTTGGTATGGTCCCCAACGCCCTGGCAGCTCATTGCTGTTGAACCGCCAGCGTTGGGTGACAAAGAAACGGATGCCTATCAGCAAGAGCAGGCGGTGATTGACGACTTTGTGGCGGGGCTGCCCCAGTGCGCACGGCTAATGGCCCACGTTCCCAGCCTGATGATCTTTGATGATCACGATGTCACCGATGACTGGAACCTGACCGCTGACTGGGAGCGTTGTGCCTACGGCCATCCGTTTTCCAAGCGTATTATCGGCAATGCGTTAGTAGCTTATTTAGTGTGCCAGGGGTGGGGCAATGCACCGGATAAGCTTAATCCGCTGTTGCTTCAAGCCGCGACACTATTTGAAGAGGCAGGCTCGCTTAACGCGAACGCCCAGGACAAATTTATCGAGCGGTTACTGCGCTTTCAGGGCTGGGAGTACCAGGTGCCTGGCACGCCTGCTCTCATCGTGCTGGATACGCGCACCCGCCGTTGGCGCAGCGAAAGAAAGCCCAACCGTCCTTCGGGTTTAATGGACTGGGAAGCGCTGATGGAAATGCAGCAAGCGTTACTGGGGACTAAAAGCGCCGTTATCGTCTCCCCAGCTCCGATGTTTGGGGTCAAGCTGATAGAGATCATTCAAAAGCTGTTTACCTTGGCGGGCAAGCCGTTGGTGGTGGACGCTGAAAACTGGATGGCGCATCGCGGGGCGGCCAATGTGCTACTGCATATTTGGCGGCACTCAAAAACGCCGGGTAACTACGTGATTTTATCTGGCGACGTCCACTACTCATTTGCCTACGACATTGTTGTACGTCGGCAAAAGCAGGCACCGCATCTTTGGCAAATTACCTCCAGCGGGATCAAAAATACGTTTCCACAACAGCTGTTGAACACGTTTGACCGCTTGAACCGTTGGCTCTATGCGCCGTTTTCACCGCTCAACTGGTTCACCAAGCGCCGCAAGCTGAGTATTCACCCCCGCGACCCAGACCGGGCCAGCGCTGGAGAGCGGCTATGGAATGCCAGTGGGATTGGGCTGGTAAGCCTGGATGAACAGGGCCACCCAACGGATATTCGCCAGTTAGACGTCGATGGCGGTGATGTGGTGTTTCCACCGTCTGAACTCCCACGTTCTTAGCCCGCGGCTGTTGGCCTTAGTGTCATACAAACGACATGGAAATGTCGCACGATTGCTGTCCGAATGCTTTCCTGATGGCGCTTTAAAATCAGCTGGAGCTATAACACTCAAAGGAACAGGCGACGTTTGATAGGGCAGCAGGTATATGACCGCACAAGAAGCACAGTGGTTGAACCAGATTATCGCAGCAGAAGAGCTGCATGTGTTGTTTCAGCCCATTGTGAATGCCAATCAACAGGCTATTTATGGCTATGAAGCGCTTATTCGTGGCCCGAAAACATCGCCGCTACACTCGCCATTACGCCTGTTTGAGGTGGCGACTCAAGCAGGATTGTTAGTCGAACTGGATTTACTGTGTCGACGGTTAGCGATTCAGCGTTTTGCAGAACTTGAACTGCCCGGATTGCTGTTTCTGAACGTGATGCCGCTGACGATTGTTGAGCGTGACTTCCGTGAAGGCTTAACGCTGAGTTTCATCCAAGAGAGCGGCCTGCCCCCAGAGCGGGTAGTCATCGAGCTGACTGAGCATGTGCCTATTCATGATTACGAGCTGATGCGTCAAGCCGTGGCCCATTATCGCGACATGGGCTTTCAAGTAGCGTTGGATGACTTAGGGGCTGGCCATTCCAGTTTGCGCCATTGGTCTGAACTACGTCCTGATTTCGTCAAACTAGACCGCCACTTTATTTCTGGCATTGATCAAGAGCCTGCCAAGCGTGAGTTCTTACGTTCGATTCTCGATGTAGCGCGCAGCTTAGACTGCCAACTGATTGCTGAGGGAGTTGAGACTGCCGCCGAGCACCTTTGTCTATGGGAATTAGACCGAGGATTGGCGTTACTTCAGGGGTTTTACTTTGCACGACCAAGCCTTCATCCGCCCTTGCAACTGCACATGCTGCTGCCTGCCACGACACAGCTAAAAGGCCCGGCGGGGCGCACCGCCCACTCTATTTTACGCGCGATAAGTGCTGTGTCGCCGGCGTGCTCCGTGCCAGAGCTTGCTGAGCGCTTTCGTGATGTTACAAGCCTACGCTGCGTGGCGGTGGTAGAAGATGGCGTGCCGATAGCCGTGGTGCGTCGCAATGCATTTTTAACGCTATTTACCAACCCCTATAGCCACGCGTTGTACGCAAAGCGCCGGGTGCTAGAGATTGCAGATCCTAAAATGCTAGTGGCCGACGCAGATTTGTCTCTTGAGGCGCTTAGCCAGCAGCTAACCGATAGCCGCGATATCGAGCAGGAAGATTTCGTGATTGTAGATAGTCGCGGTTGCTATTTGGGTATGGGGACTATTGTGGACCTGTTGCGTGAAATTACCGCTATTCAGGTGCGTCAGGCTCGCCATGCCAACCCGCTTACCGGGTTGCCGGGTAATATCCTGATAAACGAAACGCTGGTTACTTATCTCGATCAGCGCGAAGGGTTTGCGGCCGCCTACGTTGATTTAGATAATTTCAAAGCCTTTAACGATGCTTATGGCTATGCCCGTGGCGATCACGTGATTATTTCCTTGTCACGTCTGCTTCAGGCACAGGTAGAAAGCGCCGGCGGATTTATCGGCCATATTGGTGGTGATGACTTTATGATGCTGCTTCCCTTAGCGCAGTGGGAGGGCGTTTGCCAGCAAATATTGCACTCTTTTGAAGTGATGGCGCCCGGGTTTTATGAAGATGTAGACCGTCAGCAAGGGGGAGTCCATATAGAAAACCGCCAGGGTGCGGTGACGTTTATTCCTTTTGTCAGTGTTTCTATTGCTGTTAAGCCGGTCACTGATACCTCTCGCTGCAAGGCACTAGACACTGCCGCCCAACTTTCCGAGTTAAAGCACCAAGCAAAAAAAATAGTGGGTAACAGTTTATTCGTAGAGCGCCGAGGGTGCTGTGTGGTGCCGACGTGGAGTAGGTAGCACTGCGTTTTTACTCACTTAACTGTCACTGAGCGGTCATGACCTTGTCATTTTAATGTCCCTTCACTGTCATGGTTGGGCACCACCATAGCGGCATTATTAAATAACCCGCTCAGGTGATGTATGCAACTTCTCTGTCTGTCTCAATCGTTTTCTCGTACGTTGATTAGTGCTGCTGTGGTTAGTGTGTTTGCGCTGGCAGCCGTTAGCGCCTCCGCTGACCTCTCTTCGCGTTATGTTGATAATGACGGTGACATGGTTGCTGACGTACCCAGCGATGAGTCTCAGTGGGTCGACCCGGATACCTTAGTCTTTGCCTACACGCCGGTCGAAGACCCTGCTGTATACGCTGATGTTTGGGCGGATTTTCTCGAACACTTAAGCGATGCCACCGGCAAGCGGGTGCAGTTCTTCCCGGTTCAGTCCAACGCGGCTCAGCAGGAAGCGCTGCGCGCAGGTCGCCTGCATGTGGCTGGTTTTAATACGGGCGGCGTACCAGTTGCCGTTAACTGCGGTGGTTTCCGCCCCTTTGCCATGATGGCCGCTGAAGATGGCAGCTTTGGCTATGAGATGGAGATCATCACTTATCCCGGTAGCGGCATTGAGTCGGTTGAAGATTTGGCAGGCAGCCAGCTGGCATTTACCTCTGAAACGTCTAACTCTGGCTTCCGTGCCCCCTCTGCGCTGCTGCGTTCCGAGTACGGTCTAGAGGCTGGTGAGGATTTCGAAACTGCGTTCTCCGGCTCCCATGACAACTCCATTTTAGGGGTGGTAAACAAAGACTACGAAGCTGCTGCCGTTGCTAACTCTGTTGGCGCGCGGATGATCTCTCGTGGCGTTGTCAACGAAGGTGATTACGAGATTATCTACACCTCTGAAACGTTCCCCACCACCGCCTATGGACTGGCCAATAACTTGAACCCTGAGCTGGCCGAGAAAATTCAGGATGCTTTCTTCAGCTACGACTGGGAAGGCACGGCTCTTGAGACCGAGTTTGCCAATTCCGGTGAAGCGCAGTTTATCCCGATTACTTATCAGGAAAACTGGTCGGTCATTCGCACCATCGCTGATGCTAACGGCGTGACCTACGACTGCGATTAATACGCCAGTCGTTCTGAAACCCTATCGGCCAGGAAGGCAACTTTCTGGCCGAATTGCTATGTACCTGACTACTCGTAAATGAGGCACTCTCATGTTGACTCTTACCGGCGTTGGCAAACGTTACTCTACTGGGGATCGTGCGTTAACCGATATACAACTGACGCTACCTAAGGGTCAAGTGATGGCGCTGATCGGGCCTTCCGGTGCAGGGAAAAGCACGCTGATTCGTTGCGTGAACCGCTTGGTAGAACCCACCCAAGGCAGTATTCGCCTGGAAGATGTAGAGCTGACCAAACTTTCGGGCAACCAGCTACGCCACGCGCGCCGCTCCATGGGAATGATTTTTCAGGAGTATGCACTGGTTGACCGTTTAACCGTGATGGAGAACGTGCTGTCTGGCCAGCTAGGTTATGTAGGGTTCTGGCGTAGCTTCTTGCGCCGTTACCCACAAGAAGCCGTGGCCGAAGCCTTTCGCTTGCTGGAACGGGTTGGTTTGCCCCACGCTATTGATAAGCGTGCCGATGCGCTCTCCGGTGGCCAACGCCAGCGGGTCGGCATTGCCCGTGCGCTGTTACAAAGCCCAAAGCTACTTTTGGTTGATGAGCCCACCGCCAGTCTCGATCCGAAGACATCGCGCCAGATCATGCGTCTGATCCGTGAACTATGCGCCGAGCGAGAGTTGGCCGCGATTATCAACATTCACGACGTCGCGCTGGCTAAGCAGTTTGCTGACCGTATTGTGGGGTTGCGGGCTGGGGAAATCGTCTTTGACGGGCAGCCTAACGAGCTTACCAGCGAGATCCTCACAACTATCTATGGTGAAGAGGATTGGGATACCACCCCAGAACCCGCTGACGATGATGAAACTGAACAGAATACGAAAGAGAGCGAAGCACATCGGCTTCATGCTGGCTGCGAGCTGTCCCGATTAGAAAGACTAGCGAGTGGGGCCGCGCGATGAACAGCACCAATTCACTGGCGCGCCAACAGGCTGCGCGTGAAGGGCACTGGCGGCGCTTACCACTGATTGATAACCCGCGTGTGCGTTGGGGGCTGGTGCTAGGCGCGATTGCATATCTGGTACTCGCACTTGCCTCTGTGGAAGTTAATTGGGCACGTGTGGCGGAAGGGGCCGGACGCGCACTCAATTTTCTTGGTGCGTTTTTGCAGCCGGACTTCGTGAGCCGCCAGAGTGACATTATCGCTGGCCTGCTGGAAAGTTTGACCATGACGTTAACCTCTACGGTGATTGGCGTGTTATTGGCCATTCCCGTGGGGCTGGGGGCGGCGCGTAATATCTCGCCATTACCTATTTATGCCTTATGCCGCGCGATTATTGCCGTTTCGCGCACCTTCCAGGAAATTATCATCGCCATTCTGTTTGTGGTGATGTTCGGCTTCGGGCCGTTTGCGGGCATGTTGACCCTGGCGTTTGCCACGATTGGTTTTATGGCCAAGCTGCTGGCAGAGGATATTGAAGACCTCGACTGGCGGCAGGTAGAGGCCGTACGTGCCACCGGGGCGAGCTGGTGGCAAACCATGAATCATGCCATTCAACCTCAGGTGATGCCGCGCTTAATTGGCCTCTCGATGTACCGATTGGATATCAACTTCCGTGAGTCGTCAGTGATTGGCATTGTCGGCGCTGGCGGTATCGGTGCCACCCTGAATACCTCGTTGAGTCGCTACGAGTACGGCACCTCTGCTGCCATCCTGCTGATTATCATCGCTATTGTACTGATGAGTGAGTATGCCTCCAGCTACGTTCGCCGCTGGACACAGTAACGGCGCGCCACTTGTCATAAGAGGAAACGTTATGCCTGTTTCAACATCCCCTCAAGGGGTGCCGCTTTGGCAGCGGCGCACTACCCGTGCCCAGTGGCTGCAGTTCGCTGCCTGGCTTCTAGGCATCAGCCTGTTTCTACTATGTTGGAAAGTGATTTCTGATAACACCATGTGGGTGTTTGTTGAAGATGCTGGCCGCCAGGGCAGCGACTTAATCAGCCGTATGATGCCGCCGAGTTGGGAGTATGCCAATGTGCTGTGGAAGCCCATGTGGGATACCTTGAACATTGCCACGTTAGGGACGGCGCTAGGCATTGTCATGGCCTTTCCCGTGGCGTTTTTAGCGGCACGCAATACCACGCCGCACCCACTGATACGCAGCTTGGCGCTCACTGTTATTGTTTCGTCACGCTCTATCAACTCGCTGATTTGGGCCATGCTGTTGGTCACCATTCTTGGCCCTGGCGTCTTGGCGGGTATTATCGCCATTGCGCTGCGCTCCATTGGCTTTGTAGGCAAGCTGCTTTATGAGGCCATTGAAGAAATTCATCCAACCCCCGTTGAAGCGATTAGTGCCACCGGTGCC
The DNA here is from genome assembly GCF_014897805.1 of Halomonas sp. 3F2F. Classification (NCBI taxonomy): domain Bacteria; kingdom Pseudomonadati; phylum Pseudomonadota; class Gammaproteobacteria; order Oceanospirillales; family Halomonadaceae; genus Halomonas; species Halomonas sp. 3F2F. The sequence continues at coordinate 6,823 of NZ_JABUZE010000098.1, read as the reverse complement.
AGCCGCCTACAGGTGATGAACTACGCTGTGTTGCCTCAGGTAATGCCTGCCTTTGCGGGTATTAGCGTGTATCGCTGGGACATTAATATTCGTGAGTCTACCGTGCTGGGTCTGGTGGGGGCTGGTGGTATTGGTCTGCAGCTCAATGCCTCAATTAACAGCCTCGCCTGGAACCAAGTTAGCGTCATCTTTGTGATGATTTTTGCCACGGTGCTGGTGTCCGAGTGGGTCTCTGCCCGTGTGCGCCACGCGATCATCTAGTCAGCCTGTCGAGGAACAGAAAATATGCGTTTTCCTAATGCAGACATCACCACCATCGATATTATGCGCCATGGGGAGCCTGTCGGCGGGCGCATGTTACGTGGTAGTACCGACCACCCGCTGAGTGAAAAGGGCTGGAAGCAAGTGAGTGATGCCGTTATGCGCCACACGGTGGACGGCAGGCCACCTTACGATGCGATTGTCAGTTCGCCATTGCTACGTTGCCGCGAATTTGCGCTGTGGCTAGGCGAGGAGTTTGATGTGCCTGTACAAGTTGATGACGACTTGGCTGAACTTCACTTGGGGCGCTGGGAAGGCAAAACGCATGCCCAAGTATTTGCCAATGAGGGGAGTGAGCCAATGAGCGCGTTTTGGTTTAACCCCTGCCAAGTCGCGCCCCCAGAAGGAGAAACATTGGCAGCGCTGGATGCTCGGGTTAGTGAGTCCTGGCAGCGGCTGTTGGCTAATCCGCCCGGTAAACACGTGTTGGTGGTTGCACATCTGTTTGTCTGCAATGCGCTGCTGCGCCAAGTGCTGGGGCAGCCGCTTGGTAACGGCTTAGTGATGGACTTGCCCTATGCTGCGATGAGCCGCCTGCGCCACGAGCGCCATGCGCTGGGCGAAACCACCTTTGTTGAGTGGATAGGGCGTTAGTCACCGTGTGTTAGTAATAACAGCTTACGAATCAGTAGCGGGTAAGCTGCGCATAGGCCATGATATAAGCATTGCTAACGTACTGAGCCGGAGCGATGTATGCCATTTATCCGTCTGTCCCCACTGTTAACGCTATTCACGCTGCTGCTATTAGCAGGATGTGCCAGCAAAGAGATCACGACTGCTCCCGCCTCAAATGATCAAGCGGGTATTTCGATGGAGCGCGCGCTGATTCTCTCTCATGCCCAGCAAGCGATTGGCACACCGTATCGCTTTGGCGGCAATACACCGGAGGGGCTGGATTGTTCGGGGCTTGTGGAAATGACTTATCGCGCTGCGGGCATCCGCGTGCCCCGCACTGCTAACGATCAGTTCCGCTCGCTGCCGTCGGTTGATGCGCCACGTCCAGGTGATTTACTGTTCTTTGGAGATGGCGCCAAAGCCACACACGTAGGCATTTATGGCGGGAACCGGCAGATGATCCACGCACCTGGCAGCGGTCGAGCCGTGGTCAGCGTGCCACTGGATATCGATTACTGGAATCAGCGCTTTTTAGGGGCTGCTTCACCAGCACCCTAAGCAACATTAATAGGCTGAGTAATTGCAATGTAATTGCAACCCAATGTAGGAAAGCCAACGGCTCAGGCTGCCTGCTCATCAGATGTTGTGGTCACTTCTTCTGTATCTGTAGTAGCCTCCCCAGCACTTCGCGCAGCATTCATTTCGCTCTGCTCGCGAGCGGCTTCCAGTTTGGCTTCCAATAAATACTGTCTTGCCTGAGCGGCCACCTGTATATCTTTAGAAGAAGGTTCTGCCGGCGCCAACGCTGCCGCGATGACCGTTTGCATCTTTTCAATAGTCGCCGTGGGGTTACCTGGCACGGGGCCATAGTCAATAGGAACTTCGCCTGCAACTGCATAGCGTTTGCCGTCGGGCCCAACTTCGTACTCATAGCTAGCGCCGCCGGTATAGGGGCCGCCTACCGTCTGGTGGGCCATTTCATGCTGGCGAACTTCCCGGTCAGTTTGCTTAAGCTGTTCTAAAAGCTGGATCTCTTCCGGTGCTAGCGGCGTACCGTCGGGGCGCGTAGGGCCGGTCGTTTCGCGATTGGCGGATGAGTCCGTCTCTTCACTGGCTTGTGCAGTCTCTGAGGCGTGAGACTTCTGTTCTTCCGACGCCATCCGATTAGCCTGTGTACTGTTTACCTTAGGCTGCGGTAACGCATATGAAGAAACAGAGGGGGTTAGGGTAGAAAGATCCATAAGCAATTACCGAAGGATAAGCTGTTTGCGTTAGCATAGAGCATCTATGTAGAAATCGCAGCACGTCATTGTCGTGCCTAAAACGACCGCTTAGCTATTGTTTGGTTAATCATTCGCATGCCCATCATCGATGTTGTTATTCATCTGTCAAAAAGTGAGTGCCTGGCGCATTACGAAGGACGCTACTCGAACGTGCGAGCGCGCAGCGTTGATGGCCGCTGAGTCATTTTTCCTGCGGAAGCGCTGCGCCGCGTAGTAGGACAAGAGGGCGTTCATGGCGTTTATCGATTGGAATTTTCTGACCAGAGTCGTTTTATCAACATTCAGCCTCTCTCAAAGAGTTGACTTGGCATATGCACCATAGCGATGCAAATCTAACGCTTCATGAACTCATTTATGCCGTTATACCCAATCTAAATAGAGCCGAAAAATTAGTGCTCAATACCCTGGAGAGCCTAATCGAAGTGGCAGAAAATCCATTGGATGTCGTTAAGCGTAACGAACAAAGACATGCTTTCTCGCTAGAAGTGCATCGTGTGCGTATCAACATAGAACACCTTTTGGAACGCTATCGTGCTGATGTGGATAGGGTTTTGCGCTCAGGAGGGGAGGTGAAAGGGCCTATCGTGGTACCTGATGCCCTAGAGGCCGATGCAATTCGCAGCGCCATTGATATTTACTTACACGTTAGGTCTTTTCAGCGTGGCGAACGTCGTCAGCCACTACCAGGCCACTAAGTTATCACCTTATCACCACTGCTTGTCATCACATGGCATCATCATTGCCTGTATAATGCGAGTACTGCTTTTGGGGTTACCCACCTGAAGGCCAACAGCTTGCCTACCCGGCAATTCGCTGTGACCACATTAGGAGATATATCATGTCTGCCTCACCTGTTACGTTAATGGTAGCCCGTCGAGTGGCGAGCGGCCGTTATCACGATTTTAACCGTTGGTTAAACGAAGGCCGCGACTTAGCGGCTGACTTTCCTGGTTATTTGGGGTCCGGTGTTTTGGCACCACCCAATAGCGATGACGAATATCAGATCATTTTCCGCTTTAGTAGTAGTGATACGTTAACAGCCTGGGAGCACTCGGCTTCACGCAATGCATGGCTACAGCGAGGTAAGGGGTTGTATGACGCTCCGCATGAGCACCGTGCCACCGGTCTAGATGCTTGGTTTCAGTCTAGCTCGGGCACGACGCCCCCGCGCTGGAAACAAGCCATCGCCGTATGGTTGGCTTTTTTCCCCATTTCACTGCTGTTTAACTGGGTATTTGGCAGTATCTTAGCGGACTGGCCCATGGTGCCTCGTGTTCTGGTCAGTACGATGATGTTGACGCCTGTCATGGTGTTTTTATTTATTCCACTTTCAACGCGCCTACTTGCCCCTTGGTTGGAAGGGAAATGGTCGCCATTAGATATATTGTCACGTTGGCGTCATGAGCATAGAACGTAGTGCAGAATGGATGAGAGTGCGCCTGTATTATTAAAATGAGTTAAAACATGGGCTTAATTATTATCTAATAACACCTTAAGCCATGCTCTTTGGGTTTCTTTAACAACGTGAATAATTGCTAAACTTCATGGGGTTCAACGCCGCAATAGTGCTAAGCTAAATACGCTTGCAGCAAAAAGGATAACTGACATTGGTGCAATGCTAGTGTACCAAGTCGCCCCATGGAGTCGTTATGATCCGCGTTCACCATCTCGAAAAATCCCGCTCCCACCGTATTTTATGGCTTCTGGAAACACTTGGCCTTGATTATGATATTGAGGTTTATCAGCGCGATCCTAAAACTCAGCTAGCCCCGGAATCACTTAAAAAAATCCATCCGCTGGGTAAGTCGCCAGTGATTACCGACGGTGAGCTGACCGTAGCAGAATCAGGGGCAATTATTGATTATCTCGTCAATAGCTATGGTAATACCAAAGATCAGTTCTTTGAAGAAGACCGTAATGAGTGGGCGGATGCAGACTCTGAGTGCAACACACTCATTGGATGGTTGATGGGCTTTCATGGTACTTGGCCATCAGCTCGCTCATCACTTCTATCGGACATTTAAAATCAAAGCGTTTTCGAGGCCGCATATTCAGCTCAAAGGCAATGGCATCCAGCTCTTCCTGGCTATGTACTGAAAGGTCTGTTCCTTTCGGTAAATATTGACGGATAAGGCCATTGATATTCTCATTGGCTCCCCGTTGCCAGGGGCTATGGGGATCGCAAAAGTAAATCGCAACACCGGTTTCTTGAGTAATTTTTGCATGGTGTGTCATTTCACGTCCCTGATCATAGGTCATGCTTTTTCGAGCGGTGGTCGGCATTCGGTTCAGAGCAGCACTAAAGCCTGCTACGGCGGATGTGGCGGTGGCATCGTCCATTTTTGCGAGGATCAGATAGCCACTGCTAAGCTCTACCAAGGTGCCTACCGCGGACGCGTTATTCTTACCTTTGATCAGATCGCCTTCCCAGTGGCCGGGCATTTCACGCTTACTGACCTCGGGCGGACGTAAGTGAATGCTGACCATGTCAGGGATCTGACCACGTCGATCCACTTCGCCACGGCGAGGCTTGCGTGTGGTTTTACCTTGTCGCAAGCAGTGAATCAGTTCCTTGCGAAGGTGGCCAACGGGCAAGGCATAAATGGCCGTGTAGATGGTCTCTCGGCAGACGTAGGCATCGCGCAAATCAGGTAGTTTCATCGTCTTGAGCTTGCCGCTAATTTGTTCAGGAGACAAGCGTCGCCGCAACATATGCACGATGAGATCAAACCGCTCGGTGCCTGGCAAAAGCTTACGCGCAGGACGACAGACTACTCGACGCTTTTCTCGCTGACGTTGGGCGTGCCGGGCACAGTAACCGTTCTGGGCCATTTGGTTACGGCGTATTTCACGAGATATGGTTGAAGGAGCTCGCCCTAAGAGCTGGGCAATGTGCCGAAGGCTCATCCCTTGGGCTTGACCCACTTGGATGCTGGCACGTTCTTCAATGCTGAGTTCGAGGTAAGACATGGGACAACACCTTAGCGAAATGCTCAGGTGTTGCACTCAGTTTCTGCGGCCAAGGTGGGTAAATTATCGCTACTGGCTTCATTATGCAGAAGGCTCGTTAATGCCGCTGTTAGTGATGGGGCTGGTCTTTAGCCAGCTACCTAAGCAGTCTCCGTGGCTGATTAAGCCGTTAGCAAAAGGAATTAGCTCAACGGTGCAGCAGCGATTTATCCAGCCCCAACTTAAACAACATCTAACCATTATTGAATCGCACCTACACAAACGAAGTAATTTTGCGGGTGACTGGCCGAGTGGGGCCGATATACAAATGAGTTTTCCGCTACAGGCCGTTGCCGCGACACAATCGTTGGCAAGGTATCCGGCTATCGCAGCATTTGTGGCACGCATTGAAAATGACCCTGCCTGGCAACGGGTTGTTGAGCGCGCGGGCCCTCTTATTATGCCTGGTGGGTAGGTTTATCTATGTTCCAGACGTTGGGCTGCTTCGGACCTCGCTTACCTTCTACTCAAAAGGGTGCGTTGTGCGTTCTAGCCCACGTTATGTCAGGGGCATTACTGCTAGGTGGATGTTTAGTAACAACTCCCGTATCGGCTGAGACACTGACTGTTGGTGTGTACCACAATCCGCCAAAACTCTTCGCTGACGATGAAGGTCGCCCTCGAGGCGTACTAGGCGACCTTTTACAGGCGATTGCCAGAGAAGAGCAGTGGCAGCTGGAAAGTCTTCAATGTGACTTTCAACACTGTCTTACCCTGTTAGAGCAAGGAGACATTGACTTACTACCTGATGTTGCCTGGAGTGAAGAGCGTGCTCAGCGTATCGCGTTTCATGAAGAGCCGGTGATGCATAGTTGGTCACAGCTTTACCAGCGCGAAGGGGCTAAGGTCGGCGCTATTTTTGATCTTGAGCAGCAGCGTGTAGCCGTAGTATCAGGCTCCGCTCAGCAACGCTATTTGGCGGCGGTAACCGAGCGTTTTGATATCAGCGTCACTTGGCTGCCCGTGAGTAATTTCTCTGAAGGGTTTCAGGCAGTGGCGGATGGAGAGGCAAACCTTGTGGCCGCCGACCATCTATTTGGCGGCTGGCGGGCTCACGATTATGGGTTGAGTGACACACCTGTTATTTTTCAGCCAGCAAGGCTGTTCTATGCTGCATCCCCACAACTTCCTGATGAGGTACTGAGTCGTATTGATGATGTTCTACGTCGATGGAAGCAGGATAAAGGCTCTGCTTATTATGAAACGCTAAGTGCATGGCGGGCTACTCCAGGACCATCCCAGCTAATTCCCGCCTGGGCATGGTGTGGTATTAGCTTACTAGTGTTACTGCTTATTGTAGCGCTTTTAGGCAATATAATGCTTAAACGCCGTATGAAGATTAATCGAGAACAGTTAAATACCCATGAAGCACTATTGACGACGATTTTAGACAGTGTAGATGCATATATCTATATTAAGTCTTCCTCGCTAAGGTATCGTTACGTCAATCGTCGAATAAGTGAACTTTTTAAGCGGCCCACAGAAGATATTATTGGAAAGTATGATGATGATTTTTTTAATGCCGAAAGTGCCAAGGCCATAAAAGAAATTGGGCTCTTCGACGCCAAGTGTGGAATTCGCCCCCTGAGCTGGGC
>NZ_JABUZE010000095.1:0-506 GCF_014897805.1 Halomonas sp. 3F2F | reverse complement strand
TCGGTACTGTTCGATTATGACCCATCCCGTGGCGGCCAGGTGCCAGTGCGCCTGCTGGATGACTTCCAGGGTATTCTGCAAGCCGATGGCTATTCCGGCTATGGGCAGGTCTGCCGTGAAAACGGCCTGACACGCATCGGTTGTTGGGACCATGCCCGGCGCAAGTTCGTGGAAGCCTCCCGGGCTGCGCCAGCCAAGGGCAAAAAAGGCCAGCCGTCAAAAGCCGATGTGGCCCTCAGTCACATCCGCAAACTGTACGCCCTAGAAAAAGCCGCGAACGAACTGAGTGACGCCGAGCGCTATCGCGTGCGTCAGGAAAAAAGCCTGCCGCTGCTGAACACCTTCAAGGCCTGGCTGGAGAAAAACGCCAGCAAGGTGCTGAAAGGCTCGCTCACTCGCAAGGCCATGGACTACACATTGAACCAGTGGGACACGCTGGTGGGCTACTGCAAACGCGGCGATCTGAAAATCAGCAACGCGGGTGCCGAGAATGCCATCCGCCCGTT
>NZ_JABUZE010000094.1:0-2885 GCF_014897805.1 Halomonas sp. 3F2F | reverse complement strand
TGGTGAAACCGATCATGTCCACTTGCTGGTGAACTACCCGCCCAAGGTGGCGATTTCAAGGCTAGTAAATAGCCTGAAAGGCGTTTCGAGTAGACGAATGAAACTACTGCACCCTGAATTGGTACAACCGGCCTACAGGAAAAATGCGTTATGGAGTCCCAGCTATTTTGCGGGAAGTGTCGGCGGAGCACCGCTGAGCGTCGTCAAGCAATACATTGAGCAGCAGACAAGGCCAGAATAGGGGACGCTTCGCGTCCCACGCTATCCATCCTCGCACTAGAAGTACGAGGTTTTTCGCGTTAACTGATAATTGCGCCTATTAATTATTTCGTGCGCACGAAATTTTATGAGCGGGGAACAGCGCAGCTCAGCCAGGTAGAGCGCCTCCAGTTGACGACGCCCCCTGATCTGCTATATTGTGGCTACATTGTAGCTACAGAGAAGAAGTGGGGGACACCATGAGTGCTGATACCGTCGTTCGAGCCCGCATCGATAGCGAAACCAAAGAACGCGCCACCGCTGCCCTGGAGGCCATGGGGTTGTCCGTATCCGATGCCATCCGCCTGCTGATGCTGCGGATCGCCGACGAGAAGCGCCTGCCGTTCGCTGTCCAGGTGCCAAACGCCTCCACGGCCAAGGCTCTGGACGAGCTGGACGCCGGCAAGGGCAAGCGCTTTGATAGCGCGGATGCGCTGTTCGAGGACCTGGGCATCTGATGCTGACCCCAGTCCGTTCCAGCCAGTTCAAACGCGATGTAAAGCGGGTCCAGAAGCGCGGCAAGGACATGGACAAGCTGCGGCGCTTGCTGGGCCTGCTGCTCGAGCAAGCTCTCTTGCCGGATGCCTACCAGGATCACCCGTTACGGGGGAATTGGAAGGGCTACCGAGATGCCCATATCGAACCCGATTGGTTGCTGCTGTATCGCGTAGAGGGCGACGAGCTACATTTGGCCCGTACCGGCAGCCATTCAGACCTCTTCCAGGAGTGATTCCGCTCCTGGAATTCAAGATTATCCGTATCGGTAAAAGGACCAGAAGAGGAGGGTGCGGCAATGCAGACACCACCAGACGACTACGCCCCACCTTATGCGCGCGAAGCGATCCTAGAGCATCTGGAAGACCTCGAGGACACCTATCTAGCAGAGCAGACGCTGGAGCGCCTGCGCCGCGGCGATGAAGCCACCCACTCACTGGACGACGTGGACAATTATCTTGAATTTTAAAAAAGTAAACCAATAGGAAGCAACAAACCGTCCAGTAAGGTAGGTTTTTATGGCTAACGAATGCTTTGACGATATTTGGGATGCGCTGGAAGATACCCCGCAAGAGGCAGTGAACATGCGGCTAAGGTCTCAGCTAATGAGAAAGCTGGTGGAGCGTGTTCGCTCTTGGGATCTCAGCCAAAAAGAAGCGGCGAAGCGCCTGGGGACCACTCAGCCACGTCTGAACAACCTCCTGGCGGGCAAGGTAAGCGCCTTTAGCCTTGATGCCCTGGTGAAGCTTACTGCGAGCGCACACCTTGTACTGAAAGTAGAGGTTGTTGATGAAGAGCTAGTCACAGCATGATTGACATCCTCCCCGCCCTAAAGGACGGGGATTCCCACTTCTGGACGCTCATGCCCGAGCGCAAGACTGAGGATATTCCGAGCCGCATTCACGTCTCGGTCGTGGCGCGCACCACACGCCACGCACTCCCAGTCTCTTAGTCGCAGCCCATTTACGCCCTGCGGCCCGCTGAGCGAGCCGCAAGCCGAACAGGCGCGGGTGGTGTAGGCTTCTCGCACTTCCTTGAACACGATACCTGCGTGATCGCATTTGTATTCCAGCATCGTTTTCAACTGGCCCCACCCGGCATCTAGCACGGACTTGGCCATTTTGGTCTTTACGAGTTTTTGTGAGCTAACATCGCCCACGATGATTTCACCGTACTGATTGACTAGACGGCGTGAGAATTTGTGCAAGGCATCCTTGCGGCGATTGGCGATCTGGGCGTGAATGGCGCGGGTACGTTTCTTGTTGTGGCTACGCTGAGCAATCGCTAGCTTTTCTTCCATGCCACGGTAGAAGCGGCTGTTTTCCAGCTTTTCGCCATTGCTACAAGTGGCTATGTCTTTCAATCCAAGGTCAATACCAACAGCGCCTTGCCCAAGGCTAGGTTTAATATCAGCATCCACGACAACATTGAAATACCAGCGCCCGCGTGCGTCCTCATTAAACGACGCGGAGCGAAACTTGTAATTGGACAGCCCGTAGCTATCCCATATCTTGAAGTAGCTGCCGTTATGGAATACCTGCCCATTCTTCCACTTGGCGGCGCCAGTATTAACGGGTATCCAGCCGAGTGAACGACGCACGCCGCCAGACTTTCGCCAGCTCAACCGAGACTTTTTGAACTGCTTGCGGCGAGTGGCGTATTCGGCGGCGATACATTGCAAGGTCTGGCTGTGCAGACCAAGTTCCTTGCCAGCGCCTTTTGTATACGGATGCAGGTCGTAGGCTGATAGAAACAGACCGCGCTCACGGATAGCGCGAGACGACAGTTCGTTCAGATAGTTCCAGCAAAAGTTCACGCTGCGCGCCATGCGGTTAAGCTGGGCGGCGTGCTTGTCCCTTACGCGAACCTTTAATGTCTTGGTCTGTTTCATGGCCTTGAGTATACTTGGTCTATGGACAGAATCAACTCAATCAGAACTGGCAGGCATTGCGTTTTTGAGATTCACGCTCACTTGGTCTTTGTGACTAAGTACCGTGGTCGGGTGTTCAATGTCGCACATTTAAACTCCCTCGAAACCCTGTTTAGACAGGTGTGTCGGGATTTCGAGGCGGAGCTAAAGGAGTTCAATGGTGAAACCGATCATGTCCACTTGCTGGTGAACTACCCGCCCA
>NZ_JABUZE010000093.1:0-1102 GCF_014897805.1 Halomonas sp. 3F2F | reverse complement strand
CCTGAATTCATAGAATAACTGCAGCACTTTGGATCATACGGTAGAGGCAGGAGGGCCAGCAGCGGTACCCTCTCCGCCTTACCGACCAAAGTGAAGCAGAGTATGGGATACCGACAACTGACCCAGGCACAACGATATCAAATTTTTGCCCATAGGGATGTAGGATTGAGCCAACGTCAGATTGCTCAACAGCTTGGCATTCACAGCAGTACCGTGAGCCGTGAGCTGAGACGTAATTCGGGTGCCAAGGGATATGAACCCGCACAAGCGCAGCGTTACAGCGATCAGAGACGCCGCTCCGCCTGGAAGTGGACAAAGCAACTCCCTAGCCTGATCAATGCCGTAGCTGACAGGCTTAGAGAAGAGTGGAGTCCAGAGCAGATTAGCGGTTTTATGGCGCCGTTGACGGGGATAGGAGTTAGTCATCAATGGGTCTATTCGCTGATCTGGGACGATAAGGCCAAGGGTGGCGATTTGTGGCGACACCTCCGCCAGCCCAAGCGTCGCAGTAAACATCGTGCCCATGCCAAAAGTGCAGGACTAGGCAAGATTCCTAAGCGTGTGGGGATAGAGCATCGGCCACCTGCTATCGAAAAACGCCTCACCATCGGTCACTGGGAAGGCGACACGGTGCTTTATGGGCACAAGCAAGCGGGGATAGTGACGTTGGTAGAGCGACGAAGTGGCTACTTGTTGGCGGCACGTCTGCCAAAGGTAACGGCAGAACTAACGCAGAGAGCCATGGTCCGTTTACTTAAGCCTCGTCGGGGCGCGGTGAAGACGATCACGCTAGACAATGGCTCGGAGTTTGCAGACCACGAGACGGTCGCAAAAGCGGTTAGCGCCTCCGTGTATTTCTGTGATCCTTACTGTTCAGGCCAGCGTGGGACAAACGAGAACACCAACGGCCTGATCAGGCAGTATTTTCCGAAAGGTACAGACTTCCGGAAGGTGACTAATGCAGAGCTGCGACGCGTTGTTCACAAGCTGAACGATAGACCCAGAAAGCGGCTGGGATATCGAACCCCAGCCCAGGTGTTTTTAGGAGAATATTCAGGAGCACTAGAAACCGCAGGTGCTGCACTTATTAGTTGAATTCAGG
>NZ_JABUZE010000100.1:0-47248 GCF_014897805.1 Halomonas sp. 3F2F | reverse complement strand
CCTCGCCTTGGCAAGGCGATGCTCTACCACTGAGCTATTCCCGCTCGACTCGAGGGCGAATTATACACATCGCTACGCGCTTGTCAATTAATGAATTTGTCTGAAGGTTCAGTCGTCTAGAGAGTCGATCACATGGAACGACTCAAGTGGGGCCAGGCCGCTTTAAGGTACTGCGCCATGGACCACAGCGTAAGAATGGCTGCAGCGTAAAGAACAACCACACCCATTAGCGCAAACTCATGTCCTGGAGGGAAGGCCAGAAGTATGAGCAAGGCAACCATCTGCAGTGTTGTTTTAAGCTTACCGATCCAGGACACCGCAACCATACCTCGCTTGCCCATTTCGGCCATCCACTCACGAAGTGCCGAAATGACGATTTCGCGGCCGATAATGACCAATGCGGGCAGTGTTAATACCAGTGTGTCAAAACGCTCAATGAGTAGCGCCAGTGCAACCGCGACCATCAATTTATCAGCCACAGGATCGAGAAACGCGCCAAACGGCGTTGATTGATTCCAGCGGCGGGCTAAGTAGCCATCTAGCCAGTCGGTGATGGATGCTAGTGCAAATAAGCCTGCAGCGACTGGCATACTCCAACTGAAAGGTAGGTAAAAAAGCACTACTAACAGTGGAATAAAAACGATTCTTGCCAGAGTAAGTATGTTGGGTATATTCATCGCGGGGCGCGATCCTTGCCGGAGAGTCATGGAAGACGGAGTGTAGTGGGGGATATTCTATCCCCCTTGGTGCTTAGCATCCATGTTAACAGTAGGTTTATCCATTTAGGGATTGGTAAATTGTCTCAGCGAGCGAGGCATTAATGCCAGGTACGCGCGCCAGCTCATCGCGGCTAGCTTTCTGAACGCCCTGCAAGCCGCCGAAGAAGCGTAATAGTTCGCGCCGTCTTTTAGGGCCTATGCCGGGAATGTCTTGAAGTGTAGAGGTGCGGCGTGCTTTGTCACGTTGAGCGCGGTGGCCGGCAATGGCAAAACGGTGAGATTCATCGCGTATATGCTGAATTAAATGTAATGCTGGCGACGCGGGGTCAAGGGGTAAGGGATTGTCAGTGGTTTCTAGAAAGAGCGTTTCTAGGCCTGCTTTACGAGTGGTGCCTTTAGCAACGCCGAGCAAAATGATATCGGTAACCGCTAGCTCGGTTAACACACCGCGAGCCATGTTCAACTGACCTTTGCCGCCATCGACGATCAAAATGTCAGGCGCCACTGCCTCGCCGCTTTTTACCCGTTTAAGGCGGCGTGTTAGTGCTTGTTGCATGGCTGCATAATCATCGCCTGCGGCGACGCCTTCGATGCGGAAGTGGCGGTAATCGCTCTTGCGTGGGCCCTGATGGTCAAATACGACACAGGAAGCAACGGTCGCTTCCCCATGGCTGTGGCTAATGTCAAAACACTCAAGGCGCTGGGGTATTTTGTCCAATGCGAGCGCTTTCTGGAGGGCTTCAAATCGCTGAGTAAGCTGGGTTTTGTTAGCTAGCTGCGAAGCAAGCTGTTGCTCGGCATTGGTCATAGCCAGATGCTGCCACTGGGCGCGATGCCCCCGAACTTGGCTGGTGACGCGAACGCGTTTGCCCGCTTGCTGTGAAAGTGCGTCGGCAATCAGTGGGCTATCTTCCAGTGGGTGGCTGGTAATTACTTCACTGGGTACGTTGTGGGGTTGACCAAAGTAGTACTGGCTAACGACTTCCGTCAGCAGCATGTCCGGTGGCAGGTCGAGGTCGTTTTTAGGCGTGTGATGGCGAGCGCCCAGTAAGCGGCCATCGCGAACGCTAAGTATTGATATGCCTAACGCCCCTGGGCGTTGGGCTAGCGCAAAGACATCGGCATCACCACTTTCGTTATCGACAAACTGGCGTTGCTGTAACTGGCGTAGCTGCTGTATTTGGTCACGCAGCCTTGCTGCTTCTTCAAAATTCAAAGCGCGGCTGGCCGTTTCCATCTCCTCGCTAAGAAGCTGGGTGACGTGTTCGCTTTTACCTTCAAGGCACATCACTGCATGCTCAACGTCGCGTCGATAATCTGCTTCCGAAATGAAGTCAACGCAAGGCGCGCTACAGCGCTGAATTTGATATTGCAGGCATGGTCGAGAGCGGTGGGCAAACACGCTATCTTCACAATTACGTATGCGAAAAATTTTCTGCATCAGCGCTAGGCTTTCTTTCACCGCTCCGCTACTTGGATAAGGACCTAAATAGCGGCCATCTCCTCGACGCTGTCGCGCGCGTTTATATTCAAGCGCAGGGTAAGCGTGCCGATCGGTCACAAATACGAAAGGGTAGGACTTGTCGTCTCTTAGCAGAATGTTATAGGGCGGACGCAGTTCTTTTATCAGCGTCTGCTCTAGCAGCAGGGCCTCTGTTTCGCTACGGGTGACGGTAATTTGGATATCTGCAATTCGTGCCACCATCGCCTGGGTTTTGGCATTAAGCTGGCCACGGAAATAGCTAGCAAGTCGAGCTTTCAGGCGCTTGGCTTTGCCGACATAGAGAGTGTTGCTGTGCTCGTCCAGCATCCTATAAACACCGGGCGAGGCACTGACAGAGCTTAAAAATTGCTTGGCATCAAAAGTCATGGCTGGATATCGGCGCTTCTAGGCAACGGAAGCTGCGATGGTAGGTCTATCCCAGCATGGCGTCAAAGCCCTCAACTAAACCGTGGCGTAGTGCTAGGTGGGTAAGCTCTACATCGGTAGCGACCTCTAGTTTGTCAAATAGCCGATAGCGATAGGTGTTCACTGTTTTGGGGCTAAGGTGCAAGCGGTCTGAAATATCCTGGACGCGCTGGCAGTTGACAATCATCAGGGCGATTTGTAGCTCACGATGCGATAGGTGTCTAAACGGATTGTCTTCGTCAGTAAAATGGGAAAGCGCCAACCGCTGGGCGATTTCTTGGCTGACATAGCGCTTTCCGTGAAAGACTTGGCGGATAGCGTCGGTCATCTCTGACGTGTCAGCCCCTTTGCTGAGGAAGCCAATCGCACCCGCTTCCAGCATGAGCCGTAACGCACTATCTTCAATGTGAGCGGTTAATATGAGTACTTTGACGTCTTCCATTGTTCTATGGATGCGGCGAGTAGCTTCGAGTCCGCCGATGCCCGGCATGCGAATATCCATAACGACAATGTCAGGTTTTAAACGACGGCATTGAGCCACTGCGCTTTCGCCATCGTCGACCTCACCTACGACTTTAATATCGCACTCTTCGTTTAGCAGATGAGCAATGCTGGTTCTCACTAGGTGATGATCATCGGCGATTAAAACTTTGATCAAGGTGCAGGCTCCTGCATGAAATCATCGTAGTGGTGGGCCTAAGCCGCGTTGCATGATATAGAGTGCCACAGCTCTAAACAAAGGAGAATTTAGTTGATAGTTGTTCATGATTAGCTTGACGCTAAGCAAATTACTGGCGTAGTATCTCGCCGCTGCTCAATGAGTGGTTTGAAGAAAGCGGCATGTAAAACTATGTGGGGCCTTAGCTCAGCTGGGAGAGCGCAACACTGGCAGTGTTGAGGTCAGCGGTTCGATCCCGCTAGGCTCCACCATTTTATAGACCCACAGAATCCAAAAAAACGCCTCGTTACCAGTAACGAGGCGTTTTTTTATGCTTATCATTTTCAATTGATAGTTCGTGCGAGGGTATATGCGAGAGTACGTGTGAGAGTGCGTGCTGTTGGGCGTTCACGTGACTGAAAGCCTGTGCTAAAAAAGCACGTACCCTTAGGCGTTACTCGTCGTTGGCAATTTTGCCAAGCAGTAAAAATTCAATTAGCGCTTTTTGTGCATGCAGGCGATTCCCCGCTTCTTGCCACACGACAGCGCGTGGATCGTCCAATAAGGTAGTGCTGATCTCTTCGCCGCGGTGGGCAGGCAGGCAGTGTAGGAAAAGCACATCAGGTTGTGCGCTATCAAGCATTGCTTCAGTGACCTGGAAGCCTGCAAAGTCTGCTTCGCGCTTAGCTTGTTCTTCTTCCTGCCCCATGGATGCCCACACATCTGTCGTGATCAAGTCGGCGTCTTTGGCAGCCTCGTGGGGGTTGTGATGCAACGTTACGCAGTCCCCGGCGGCTTCCATAATGTCAGCGCGGGGTTCATAGCCTTTAGGGCAACAAACGCGCAGTTTGAAACCAAACTGACGGGCGGCATTAATCCAGGAGTGGCACATGTTATTGCCATCACCTACCCAAACAGCCGTGCGTCCTTCTACACTGCCACGCAGCTCGGTCCAGGTCATCACGTCTGCAAGCAATTGGCAAGGATGGTAATCGTCACTTAACGCGTTAATCACAGGCACGCTGCTGGCGTTGGCATAGGCTTCTAAGCCTGCGTGTGAAAAGGTCCGAATCATTACCGCATCGACCATTTCGGACAGTACGCGGGCGGTGTCTTCAATCGGCTCTCCACGCCCTAGCTGGGTGTCGCGGGGAGAGAGAAAGAGGGCGTGACCGCCGAACTGCGCCATGCCGGTTTCAAACGACACACGAGTGCGAGTCGAAGATTTTTCAAAAATCATCGCCAGCGTGCGGTTAGGCAGCGGCGTATAGATGGGGCCGTTAGCCTTGAGCTCGGTTTTGATCTTAATCGCACGCTGAATCAGGTACGCCAGCTCATCTGGGGTTAAATCCAGCAAGGTTAAGAAATGGCGTGTCGCCATGATGATATCTCTCCGCGCAAAAACACTATCCTAGCGATGCGGCGGGGGATGCGCAACGCGCTCGGCATGCGTAGAATGACGACCCACATGGTAAGGCCGAGTAGTTTGCTCAAGTATTAGGTTGCACAGCAACAAAAGGTAATCTTCGGCTTTAAGGGTTAAAGCGAGTTAACGAATTGCGTAAACTGGCGAGATAACATCACTTGTTTTAGGAGCACATCATGAGTACGACTGCCGAAAATATTCAGCGCCAAATTAGTGAAAACCCCATTCTTATCTACATGAAAGGTACCCCCCAGCTGCCGCAGTGTGGTTTTTCTGCACAAACAGTGCAGGCGCTGATGGGCTGCGGTGAGCGTTTTGCCTTTGTTAACGTGCTGGATAATCCAGATATTCGCGCTGAGCTGCCAAAAATTGCTAACTGGCCGACCTTCCCGCAGCTTTGGGTGGAAGGCGAATTGGTTGGCGGCTGCGATATCGTGATCGAGATGCATCAAAGTGGTGAGCTCGAAAAGCTGATCAAAGAAGCTGCCCAGCGTGCTGGCGCTGCTGAAAGTGACAACAACGCTTAACGTTTATTGCCCAATGCCGCTTGGTCTGGTGGACTGCTAGTCTATTGGGCTGAGCGGTTGGCGGGCTGCAGCGCAGCCGCTAGAATGGTGTCCTTTTCGCATCGACAGTTAGCCCGCCAAAGGAAGTAATGCTCAATGAGCTATCAGGTTCTGGCCCGCAAATGGCGGCCGCGTACATTCCACGAGCTCGTGGGCCAGGCCCATGTTCAGCGCGCCTTGGTCAATGCGCTCGACCAAGGCCGTCTTCACCATGCCTACCTATTTACGGGTACTCGCGGGGTGGGCAAGACCACCCTTGCGCGTATCCTGGCTAAATGCCTTAACTGCACCGCAAATGGCCGTGGTAATGAAGGCATTACCTCAACGCCTTGCGGTAAGTGCGACAGCTGTCGCGCGATTGATGAAGGTCGATTCGTTGACTTGATCGAGGTCGATGCTGCTTCACGGACAAAGGTTGAAGATACCCGAGAGCTGCTTGATAACGTGCAGTATGCGCCAACGCAAGGGCGCTATAAGGTGTACCTGATTGACGAGGTACACATGCTGTCGACCAGCAGTTTCAATGCGTTGCTTAAAACGCTGGAAGAGCCGCCACCCCACGTGAAGTTTCTGCTGGCCACCACAGATCCGCAAAAACTGCCCGCCACCGTCCTATCCCGCTGTTTACAGTTCACGCTTAAGCATATGCCCCCTGAACGGGTGGTAGAGCACCTAACCTATGTGCTGGGGGAGGAAGGGGTCGAGTATGATGAGAGCGCTCTGTGGCTGTTAGGTAAGGCCGCAGAAGGTTCTATGCGCGATGCAATGAGCCTGACCGATCAAGCCATTGCCTTTGGCCAGGGGGCGATTCGCCATGCGGATGTCGCTGCCATGCTGGGTACCTTGGATCATCGCCATGTGTTGGCGCTGGTAGAAGCACTGGCTGATGTTGATGTTCAGCGTCTGCTAGCCGAGGTTGCTCAGTTATCGGAGCAGGGGCCTGATTTTGCAGCAGTATTGGATGAGTTAAGTGCGGTTCTGCATCGCTTGGCTGTGGCGCAGATGGTGCCTGATGCCGTTGATAATAGCCACGGTGATCGAGCGCTTATTCAACAGCTGGCGAGCCGCTTTACTGCCGAGGATATTCAACTCTATTACCAGATCGGCATTCAAGGGCGCGGCGACATGGTGCATGCACCTGATCTGCGCAGTGCGCTGGAAATGACGCTGTTGCGAATGCTGGCGTTTCGCCCCCAGGGCGTACCAAAGCCTGCTGCCACGCCGCTTCCGCTGCGTCGCGAACCTTCCAGTGACGCTGTTTCCCAAGCCGCGGTGTCGCATGAGCCTGTCTCTCATGAACCTGTCTCTCATGAACCTGCTGCTCAGGTAGCTGCATCTGAGGATAGCGACGCATCTGAACCAGTCTCTGCCCATGAGCCAGCGGCAAAAAAGCTTGAGCCTGCGCTGCCGAGCAATCAGGCAACAATGCCTGACTCAGCCGCGGTGCAGGCGAGTGCTGCCCCGGGTGCAACTGACGAGTTAAGCGCGCCTGACGCTGTTTCATCAGAGCAAGCCAGAGCCAGAGCCAGAGCCAGAGCCAGAGCCAGAGCCAGAGCCAGAGCCAGAGCCAGAGCCAGAGCCAGAGCCAGAGCCAGAGCCAGAGCCAGAGCCAGAGCCAGAGCCAGAGCCAGAGCCAGAGCCAGAGCCAGAGCCAGAGCCAGAGCCAGAGCCAGAGCCAGAGCCAGAGCCAGAGCCAGAGCCAGAGCCAGAGCCAGAGCCAGAGCCAGAGCCAGAGCCAGAGCCAGAGCCAGAGCCAGAGCCAGAGCCAGAGCCAGAGCCAGAGCCAGAGCCAGCTTCCAGTGAGGTGCCAGCCAGTGCTGCCAACAGCCAGGTCGCTGCTGACGAACGTCTAGACCATGCTGGCTGGCTGGCATGCTTCAGTGCCCTTGGGTTAGGCGGGCTTACCCGTAATTTGGCAGCGCACTGTCAGCTTGAAAGCGATGATGGCCACACGGTGGTGCTGCGGCTTGATCCTGGGCAATCCGCTATGCAGGCCGATGTTCACAATGGCCGTATTGAGCGCGCGCTAAGTAGTTATGGGCTGCCTCGGCGCATCGAGTTTACGGTGGCTGACTTAGCACCTGATCTTGAAACGCCCCGCCAGCAGGAAGAGCGTCAGCAGAAAGAGCGCCACGCGTTGGCTGTTGATCTATTACACCGCGACCCCAATATACAGAAGCTACAGCAGGCATTTGGGGCTACTCTCATTGAGTCAACCGTTAAACCCGCGTCTGACAAGCGTTCTTAGCCGCTGACGATTGACTCGCGATGCTTATTTTATATTCCTTCAGGAGATAACCGCATGTTTAAAGGTGGAATGGGCAACATAATGAAGCAAGCCCAAGAGATGCAGGAAAAGATGCAGCAGATTCAAGAAGAAGCTGCTAAAGCGGAAGTCCATGGCGAAGCGGGCGCCGGTATGGTGAAAATCACCATGAACGGCCGCCACGATGTTACCAATGTCACTATTGATCCCAGCGTTCTTGAAGAAGACAAAGAGCTGCTGGAAGATTTGCTCGCCGCTGCCGTGAATGATGCTGTTCGAAAAGTGGAAGCAAACTCCAAAGCGAAAATGGAAGAAGCGACGGCAGGCTTGAACTTGCCGCCCGGCTTTAAGATGCCGTTCTAAACATGCGCTTCTCCCCGCTTGTTGAGCAACTGATGGACGCTTTTCGCGTGTTGCCGGGCGTTGGGCCAAAAACGGCCCAACGCATGGCCATGCACCTGTTAGAACGCGAGCGCCCAGGAGGGCAGCGGTTGGCAGCGGTGATTCAGCAGGCCATTGAAGAGGTCGGTTATTGTCAGCGCTGCCGTACGTTGACCGAAGCGGATATCTGCGCGCTGTGCGAAAGTCCCCGGCGTGATGATGCGCTGCTGTGTGTGGTTGAGTCGCCTGCTGATCAGCTTGCTATTGAAGAGGCGGGTGGCTTTCAAGGGCGTTATTTTGTATTGCATGGTCACCTTTCTCCGCTGGACGGCATTGGCCCAGATGCCATTGGATTGGATCTATTGGAAAGCCGCGTCGCAGAAGGCAATATTCGCGAAATCGTGCTTGCCACCAATCCCACTGTAGAAGGCGAAGCGACAGCGCACTTCATTGCCGCCCAGCTTGCTCACTACGGTGTCTCTTTTTCGCGACTCGCCTATGGTGTGCCCATGGGAGGGGAGCTTGAGTATGTAGACGGTGGTACGCTAAGCCGCGCCTTTAATGGTCGCCAGCCTTTCGCCAGCGATTGACCTTATAAAAAACGCAAGCGCTTTTGCGATTGTGCCAACCCGGAAGTTTGCTTTGTCCTCTTTAGCCCCCTCGTTGTATCAATGGATTGATAGTGCCGACGCCTTAGATGCTGTATGCGAGCAAGTCGCCGGTGCCAGTGTGATTGCCCTAGATACTGAATTTTTCCGTGAAAACACGTTTTTTCCGGTGCCAGCGCTTGTTCAGTTCACCACCGGTGACATGGCGTATTTAGTGGACCCGTTGAGCACGCCTTGCACCGCTGCTTTTCGTGATTTGTTGCAAAATAGTGCCATCAAATTACTGCATGCCTGCAGCGAAGACCTCGAGGTTTTCCAACACTGGGCCGGCGTATTGCCAGCACCGCTTATAGATACGCAAGTCGCTCAGGCTTTTTTGGGGGAAACTCCCGGCATGGGCTATCAAAAATTGGTAGAGCACTGGATGGGGGAAACGCTGCCTAAAGAGGAAACGCGTTCCAACTGGTTAGAGCGCCCCTTAACGCCCTCCCAGTGCGAATATGCGGCGTTAGATGTTATCTATTTGCTGAAGGTCTGGAGGCTTCAAGCGGAGAAGCTTGAACAACTGGGGCGGCGCGAGTGGCTTGACGATGAGTGTGCCAGTCTTATCGAGCAGGCAGGTCGCAGCGTAGAGAGCGATGGCCAATGGTATACGCGCCAGCGGCAGTTGTGGCGCCTTGATCCTCGACAGCTTGAAGCCTACCGCTTAATGACCATTTGGCGGGAAGGCGAAACCCGCCGTCGGGATTTGCCGCGCAATTGGTTGGTTAGCGATAAGCTGCTGTTCGCGGTGGCTGAAAAAATACCTAAAAATCGTTATGAGCTAGCAGAAATTGAAGGGGTTAAGCCGCCCCTGGTTAAAAAAGAAGGCGATACGCTGCTGTCGCTGGTGAAACAGGCTCAGCATTGCCCCGAAAGTGATTTGCTGGCGCGCTGGCCAGACCCGATGCATCCTGTGTTTAAGCGGCGCTTTAAAGCACTTAAAAAAGTAGTGGCTGAGAAGGCTGCTGAGCTGCAAATAGCGCCCGAGATGTTGCTGCGGCGGCGAGATATTGAGGCGCTTGTGATGCAGCAGCTTGCTAATCAGCCATTAACCACTCCTGGCGGCTGGCGTGATGCCTATTTAACTCAAGAAATTCATCAAGCGCTTGAGGAGTTATCGTAATGAGCGAGAAATTGCTTTGTGAGATTTTAAAAAGCTCACGCAAAGACGAGATGTATCTCTACATAGACAAACAGAAAGGGTTGTCATCCGTGCCCGACGCATTGATGGATACCTTCGGTAAGCCAGTGCCGGTGCTGACAATGATACTGACTGCCGATAAAAAGCTGGCTCGAGTGAACGCTGCTGATGTGATGGATGCAATCCAAGAGCAAGGCTTTTACCTGCAAATGCCGCCTGCGAAAGAAGCCTATTTGCTGGATGTTCATCGCGCTCAGGCGGCTAACCGCGAATGAGCGTTATGAGCTTCTTGCCATGAACGTTCTGCCATGAGCGTTTTGCCATGAACTTTCTTGCCCATGCTTGGCTTGCCCATCCTGGCAGTGATGAGTTTCTGTACGGAAATCTGATTGCTGACGGCGTGAAGGGGCAAGACTTAACGGCTTGGTCGCCAGATGTTGCTCGCGGCATACGTCATCATCGCCGCGTGGATGCCTGGATTGATCGGCACCCAAACGTTTTAGAAGCAAAGCGTCGCGCGCCACACGCTCAGCGGCGTTACGCCGGTATCGCGTTAGATATCGTGTGGGATCATTTTCTTGCTCGTCAGCAGGCGGGAGAGCAGCAGCACCAGTTAATCGAGCGCTGCTATCAGCTGTTACAGGCTTGGCCTGCGCCGCAACGGTTGTCTACCATGATGCCGTTGATGATTAAGCATGACTGGCTGCACCGTTACGCTGATTTTGACTTTACCTGCCGTGCAGTAGCAGGCATTGGTCAGCGGCTATCGGGGCCGAACCGCTTAGCCGAGTTAGTGCCTTGGCTTTACGAAGACTATCCATGCCTAGCGGCCGACTTCGCCGTGTTATGGCAAGAGTGTCGTGCCACGCTAACCAGCAGTGGTGGTACTGCGGAGAGTGGGAGTTATTCAGACATGTTGAAAGTAAAGGGAGTCAATGATGGTGGCGGCCATGCGTGAGCGCTTCTGGGAAAGATACTCGCTAGAAGAATTAACGCCCCAAGAGTGGGAGGCGCTATGCGATGGCTGCGGCCAGTGTTGCTTGTTGAAGCTCCACGACGATGAAACGCAAGAATTGGCGGTGCTTAACGTTGCCTGTCGGTTGCTGGACATTCACAGTTGCCAGTGCAGTGACTATGAAAATCGTTTCGATAGCGTACCCGACTGTACCCAACTGACGCCTGAGCTCGTCAAAGAGTTTACCTGGCTGCCGCACACATGTGGCTATCGGCGTGTTGCTGAAGGACGCAAGCTAGCAGGATGGCATCCGCTGCTGAGTAACGATGCTGAGCGCGTTCACCGGAAGGGCGTAAGCGTAAGAAGTTTTGCGGTTTCTCAAGATGACGTGCCCGAGCGCCTTTTGGAAGAGCATATTATCGCTGTATTGCCGATGTCCTAAACCTAACAGTCGCCCTCCCTGGCATGCTCACTAACCGCTGGCTAACGGTAATAACGTTAGCTGGCGGTTTTGCTTTTTGTGCTATCCCAAATGGTTAAAAACGCTTCTTTAAACGGTGAGGGCTGTGGCTTCGCTGTGGTTTCTCGCGTCGCCGCTTGATCGGTTGGCTCTGTTGTCTTTGGCGGGGTATCCCAAATTGTTGGAAACTGTTCCTGATAGCGCATGGTGTGCTCCTGACTTTGTGAACTAGACGTTTGTCTATAAAACTTATAGGTAGTATGACGTAAAAAACACTTTGTGGAAATGTTTTCCATAAAGTGTTTGTTCACAAAAAAGCAGCGCCTGGGCGCTGCCTGAATGTTATTTTCGAGCTGTCGGCTGTTTCTTGATAAGCAACTATTGCGCTTGCTTTGCCGCGTCCATAGGGGCTAGCCCGAGCGCCCACAGGATAAATGCGTCTTGGCGAGCCGCATCTCGCCAAGCTTTGAACCTGCCGGAGGCGCCGCCGTGGCCGCTGGTCATGTCGGTGTGAAGCAGTACAGGGGCATTGCCTTGCTGTGCCTCGGTAACGCGGGCATAAAACTTGGCAGGCTCCCAGTAACTAACGCGAGTATCAAACCAGTTGCCCTCTATCCATAGTGATGGGTAGTGCTGGGCGCGTATGTTGTCGATAGGTGAGTAGCCAGCGATACGCTCGGCGACTTCTGGGGCTTCAGGATTGCCCCACTCACTATATTCGGCGGTGGTAAGCGGTAACTCTGGGTTCTGCATGGTGCGGAGCACATCCAGAAACGGCACCTCCAATACTGCTGCGCAAAATGCCTCAGGTTTACGATTGACGCAGGTGCCGACTAGCAAACCGCCTGCGCTTGCCCCGCAAGCCACGATCCGTTCTGGCTGGCTAAGCCCCTGGTTTACTAGCGCCTCTCGGGCAGCTAAGAAGTCGTTAAAGCTATTCTCTTTATGAGCCATTTTGCCATTTAGATACCATGGTTCGCCTCGCTCACCGCCGCCGCGTACGTGGGCGACTGCAAATGCTGCGCCACGCTCCAGTAGTTCGAGCCGAGCAATTGAGAACCAGGGGTCAAGCGCTTCACCATAGGCGCCGTAACCATACAGCAGCGTGGGCAGTGGTTGGCCGGCTAAGTCAGCGCGCATGACAATGGATACTGGCACGCGTTCGCCGTCAGCGCTAGTTGCCCATATGCGCTGGCTGACTAGTTGATCAGGCCGCAGTTGACCGTAAACGGGGACTTGCTTTAGCAACGTACGTTCACCGCTATCCAGGTTTAGCGCATACCAACTGGGAGGGCGAGTGAACGACTCTTCGCGTAGGTGTACGGTATTTGCATCGAAGTGCGGCGAATCTTCTAGTAGCTGCGAGCAGGGCGTTTCAGGTAGTTCGATATGCTTATCTAGTGTGAGGTTGTGATCTTTATCTAGCACTAAGCGGCGTAACATAACCTGGGCATCGCGATGGCTTCGCTCGGCGATGATTAGCCCCCATTCAAACGCATCGATCCCTTCTAGGGTAGTGTCTTCACGGTGAGCTATCAGCGACTTCCACTCGGGAGCAGGGTTGCTTTGTTGATCAGCGCGTGTGAAGTCGAGCTGAAAATGCGGGCCTGCGAGATTTTGTAAGCGATAAAACGTACCAGGGCGATGATCAATGCTCACTTCAACCCCTGCCTGGCGGGCATGTAGGCACATCGGGGGAGCATGGGGCTGATCTGCCAGCACGGCATGAATTTCTGTTGTATCTTTCGAACCGCTTTCAATCAAAAGCCATGCTTTCGAGCGCGTTTTGCCAATCCCAATCCAGAACTCCGGATCGTTCTCACGCATTACTAAGGTTGGTTCAGCAAGGCGCTCTGGCGTTGAAAACGGTATCCACACACGCCAGATGGAGTCCGGGCGCTGAGTGTCATCAAAGCGTGTAAATAGCAGCGTTGCGCCGTTGGTTGTCTCATCCTCTGCCCAGCATACGCTAGGGCCAATATCGCTAAGTAGTTGCTGAGGTTTACCGTCGGGTAGCGCCTTTAACCATAGAGTAAAGCGCTCGTCGCCTTGGGTATCTTCCGTCCAGGCAAGCCACTGCTCATTCGGGGAAAGTGCCATGTCACCCATGTCATAAAAAGGCTGATCGGCGGCACGTTCGCGTACGTCAAGAAAGCACTCGTGAGCATCGGGCTGGTTGTTAGGGTGGCGCCACCAGCAAGGGTAATCATCCTCGGCGGCGGTATTGCTCCAGAACGTAAAGTGGTCAAGCGCTGTCTTAAGGCTGGTTATTGCCAATTCACGACGCGCTAAGTGGCTTTGATAAAGTGTTTCAGCAAGCGGCCGTAAAGGAGCAAACCATTCATCATGCTGATGGTTCGCGGCTTCTAAAAAAAGCGATACGTCAGGCGCATCACGCTCTTCTAACCAGTGCCATTCTGGAGAATTAGCGCGATAATAATGTGTGACAGGCGAGCCTTCGTGCTTATCAGGCTGTGCTTTCATAAATTGATAGGTACCATAACGGGAAATCAACGTCGGGTGTCTCCACCCACATGAGGGGTATTATGCTGTTTGAAGACTCAATGTCACTGCTGTGGTCAAGTTATTACGTTCTTTCACTGGTTGTGCTGGTTGCTGTCTACTTTGCGCTAGCATTCTTGCCTCGCCTACCGCGTTTGGTAATTACCTGGTGTGTGGCGGGAGCGATGTGGATACCTGCAGGGTATCAGTTACCGTTAGTAGAAGAGGGTGAGTTTTATACTGGTTGGGCACCGGCTGCCATGGTGTCTGCGGTTGCTTTTCTTGAGCATAGCGCCAGTGCACTACGTGGTGGTTTGCTGTGGTTGATTTTAGGCATTGCCTTAGGCGCATGTGTTGGCATTGCCCTGTGGTGGTGGCGTAGGCCAGAACCTTATGATGATGTGTCTCAGCATCAGTCCCAGGAAGAAGATCCTCAGCCAACCCGGCGCCGGGAGCCAGTGATTACCTAATGCGAGTACAAGGCGCGATGATGGAGCTAGCCGATGTGTGAATTACTAGGCATGAGCGCCAATGTTCCTACCGATATTTGTTTCAGCTTTTCCGGCTTTTTACACCGCGGTGGGGGCACTGGGCCTCACCGCGATGGGTGGGGCATCGCATTTTACGAGGAGGGGGGGTACCGCGAGTTTCGTGATCCTCACCCCTCGGTTAATTCCCCGATAGCCCGCTTAATCTGTGAATATCCTATCAAGTCCAATGTAGTGATTAGCCACATTCGCCAAGCGAATGTGGGTGGCGTACGGCTGGCAAATACGCACCCATTTACCCGTGAAATGTGGGGGCGACCCTGGTGCTACGCCCATAATGGTCAGTTGAGTGATTGGCAGCAGTTGCCGTTAGGTACGTACACCCCGGTAGGTAACACAGATAGTGAACACGCTTTCTGCTGGCTAATGGGCGAACTGCGTCGTTGCTTTCCCACGCCGCCTGCGTCTCCTGAATCATTGTGGGAGCGTTTGCACGGGCTATGTGAAGAGTTGCGCGGACTAGGCGTTTTTAACCTACTGTTATCTGATGGCGTTTACTTATACAGCTACTGCTCGACTAAATTGGCTCATATCACTCGCCGCGCGCCCTTTGGCGAGGCGGAGCTGTCCGATGCAGAGTTAACGGTTAACTTTATCGAGCATACGACGCCTAACGATATTGTCTCTGTGATTGCTACAGAGCCACTTACCCAAAATGAAGCGTGGCAGCGAATGGTTCCTGGTGAATTATTGGTATGGCGCGAGGGAGAGATCAAAGCGCGTTACGGTCATAGCAAATAGGGTGGCGACACAGCGTGAGCGACAGCAACAGGGCCGTGCTTTAAGCTAAAGTTGAAACGCCAGTTTCAATCGATCGTTTTACAGCGTGCTGCCTGTCGTATATGGTTGGCTCTTTTAGGCTTGCTACTTAGTCACGCACAATAACAAGGTCGGTCAAATATCGACACGGATAGCGGAGATTGCCCATGAGCGAACACGCCAATGCCCACGTACTACGTGGCCCAGTGCTTGAAGGCTTGGATCAGTACAACTCAGTCACGGATGTCTTTCATTCAGCGGTTAAACGTTTTGCCAACAAGCCGGCATTTAGCTGCATGGGCAAAACCCTAACGTTTGCCGATCTTGATCGTCTGTCTGCCAATTTTGCAGCTTGGTTGCAGCATGAAACCGACTTGGTTCCTGGAGACCGGATCGCCATTCAGTTGCCTAACGTGCTGCAGTTTCCCGTGGCGGTGTTTGGTGCACTAAGGGCGGGGCTCGTGGTCGTTAATACCAATCCGCTTTACACCGAGCGGGAGATGGCGCACCAGTTCAAAGACTCAAATGCCAAAGCCATTGTGATTTTGGCCAATATGGCGGATAAGCTTGAGAAAGTGCTGGATAAAACGGATATCCAACACGTCTTGGTTACCCAGCTTGCCGATATGCACGATGTGCCGAAGCGTTGGCTAATTAACGCCGTTGTTAAGCACGTTAAAAAGATGGTGCCTGCCTACTCGCTACCCAACGCTGTTGGCTTCCGCGATGCACTGAAAAAAGGCGCGTCGTTACATCATACTGAGGTGCAACGCACCATGGATGATGTGGCTGCACTGCAATACACCGGTGGCACCACCGGTATGCCTAAAGGCGCGATGCTGACCCACCAGAACCTAGTTGCCAATATGCTTCAGGCGCGTGCTGCTATCGGTGAACACTTGACCGATGGCGAAGAGCTGGTAATTGCGCCATTGCCGGTTTATCACATCTATACGTTTACCGTTAACTGTTTATTCCTGATGGAAACAGGCAACCACTCGCTATTGATTACTAATCCTCGTGACTTAGCTAGCTTTGTCAAAGAGCTTAAAGGCTTGCCGTTTACCGGGTTTATTGGTCTGAACACGCTGTTTAATGCGCTGTGTAACCGAGATGATTTTAAGCAGCTCGATTTTTCAAAGCTAAAGCTGACCATTTCCGGCGGTATGGCACTGACTAAAGCGGCGGCTCAGCGTTGGGAAGAGACAACGGGGTGCCCGATTGCAGAGGGCTACGGGCTAACGGAAACATCGCCCATTGTTAGCTTTAACCCTACAAACGCTATACAGCTGGGCACCATTGGTAAGCCAGTGGCTGGTACCGCTGTGAAAGTGATAGATGCAGACGGCAATGATGTTCCCATGGGTGAGCCCGGTGAGCTTTGCGTGCAAGGGCCTCAGGTGATGAAAGGTTACTGGCAGCGCGAAGATGAAACCCGCAATTCTATTGATGAAAACGGCTGGTTCCACACGGGCGATATTGCCGTGTTGCAAGATGATGGCTACATCAAGATCGTTGATCGTAAAAAAGATATGATTTTAGTATCTGGCTTTAATGTCTACCCAAATGAAATAGAAGATGTCGTGGCAGCGCATCCAGATGTGTTGGAGTCTGCAGCAGTGGGTGTGCCCGATGAAGGTGCTGGAGAAGCCATCAAGCTATTCGTTGTTTCCAAAAACAGTGAGTTAGACGCTGAGACGCTGCGCAAGTGGTGCAAAAAAGAGCTAACCGGCTACAAAGTTCCGAAGTACGTAGAGTTCCGTGATGAGCTTCCCAAAACCAACGTTGGCAAGGTGTTGCGTCGACAGCTCCGCGATCAGGAAACAAGCAACGCTTAAGCGCTTAATGAGTTCGCTATTAGGTGGCTGTTAGGCGTCCTGTTATCGAAGGCGTTACAATAGTCGGCCCACTCATGCAGTGGGCCGATTTTATTCTGAGATGGAAACCGAGCCTAACGTGACCACCGACACGCAAACTTCCCATGCTGACGCCCAGAACGCTTATCCACTCACCGTATTAGATGAGGAGATAAGGCACGTTATGCTGCGTGATGCACAGCAGCTAGCGCGTCGTGTGGCAGGCCTTAAGCGGCGTCAACGAGACAGAAAACCGATTGACCACGGTGTCCAGCAAGTTCAGCGCGACCTGGAAAAAGCTAAGCGCCTGCTTGCTAACCGTGAAGCACTGAAGGTGGCGCTGGATTATCCTGCCGAGTTGCCTGTAGTAGAACGACGAGAGGATATCCTAAACGCTATCCGCGACCATCAGGTAGTGGTCGTGGCGGGGGAGACAGGGTCGGGTAAAACCACTCAGCTGCCTAAAATTTGTTTAGAGCTTGGCCGTGGGCGTAAAGGGGTGATTGGGCATACCCAGCCACGCCGACTGGCAGCGCGTAGCGTTGCTGGGCGATTAGCGGAAGAGATGAGCGTGCCGCTGGGTGAGCAGGTCGGCTACCAAGTACGCTTCAATGATCAAAGCTCCCCAAATACGCTCGTAAAGCTGATGACGGACGGTATCCTGCTGGCAGAAACCCAGCACGATCCTTTGCTGCTGCGTTACGACACGCTGATTATTGATGAGGCGCACGAGCGCAGCCTTAACATCGACTTTTTGCTGGGTTATTTAAAGCGCCTGCTGCCGAAACGTCCTGATCTAAAAGTTATTATTACCTCAGCCACCATTGATGTAGATCGTTTTGCTGCCCACTTCGGCAGTGCCAACGCGCCTGCGCCGGTGGTTGAAGTCTCTGGCCGCACTTTTCCCGTCGATGTGCATTACCGCCCGCTGGCGCGTAGCGAAGAGGATGAGGATGACCGGACACTGCAAGAAGGCATTTTGCACGCCGTGCGCGAAATCGAAACCATCGAGCGTGAGAAGGGCTGGCTGCATGGTCCACGCGATGTGCTGGTGTTTTTACCCGGGGAGCGGGAGATTCGTGAGACAGCCGATACGCTGCGGCGGGCTGACCTAACCGGCACCGAGATATTGCCGCTCTATGCTCGGCTTTCCAACGAAGAGCAAAATCGTGTCTTCGCTTCTCACAAAGGGCGGCGAATTGTGCTGGCGACTAACGTTGCTGAAACCTCGCTCACGGTACCGGGTATTCGCTACGTTATTGACCCTGGCTTGGTGCGTATCAGCCGCTACAGCTATCGGGCGAAAATACAGCGGCTACCGATTGAGCCGATTAGCCAGGCCAGCGCCAATCAGCGTAAAGGCCGCTGTGGCCGTGTAGCGGAAGGGGTGTGTATTCGTCTTTATGATGAAGAAGACTTCCTGTCGCGGCCAGCGTTTACCGATCCAGAAATTCAGCGCACCAATTTAGCGTCGGTCATTCTTTCCATGCTGGCGCTGAAGCTTGGCAGTATTGAAGCTTTTCCCTTTGTCGACCCGCCCGATAGCCGATTCGTAAAAGATGGCTTTCGTTTGCTGTTTGAGCTGGGGGCGGTAGACGACCAGCAGCGCCTGACCCCGCTGGGCCGCAAGCTCGCTAAGCTACCCATCGACCCACGCCTAGCGCGCATGGTGCTGGCAGGTGCCGAACGAGGCAGCCTTCGGGATGTGTTGATTGTGGTATCGGCTCTGGCGATACAAGACCCTAGAGATCGGCCTGCTGACAAACGCCAAGCGGCGGATCAAGCGCACCAGCGCTGGCATGATCCCGATTCTGATTTTGTTGCGTTGTTAAACTTATGGCATGGCATCGAAAATGCCCGCGAGGCTCTCTCAGGCAACCAACTACGTCGCTGGTGTCGCGAGCACTATATTAACTATCTGCGCATGCGCGAATGGCATGACACGTTCCGTCAATTGCGTCAGCTGCTGCGCGATATGGACATCGACGTGCCCGCACCGCTGCCCAGAGATGAAGACGAAAGCGAAGAGCAGGCCAAGCAAGCGCGTCGTAAAACGTCAGGAAAACTGCACCAAGCGCTGTTATCTGGGCTGCTTTCTAACCTGGGAACACTGCTGGAAAATCGTGAATATCTCGGTGCGCGTAATCGTAAGTTTATGATTCACCCCGGTTCAGGGCTGGCGAAAAAAACGCCGAAGTGGGTAATGGCGTTTGAGCTGATTGAAACCACGAAATTGTTCGCCCGTACAGTGGCGAAAATTGACCCTCAGTGGATTGAGCCTCAAGCGCAGCACTTGATAAAAAGCAGCTATAGCGAGCCGCACTGGGAAATGAAACGTGCCCAGGTAGTTGCGTTCGAGCAAGTAACCCTGTTTGGTCTGCCTATCGTTGCCCGTCGCCGCGTGCATTATGGCCCTATTGCTCCCCAAGAGTCCCGTGAGCTGTTTATTCGTCGTGCGCTAGTGGAAGGCGAATTTCAGACTAAGGGTGAGTTTTTTGCCCATAACCGAGCGTTGATTGAAGAAGTCGAGGCACTCGAAGATCGTGCACGTCGGCGCGATATTCTGGTCGATGAAGAGACGTTGTTTGCTTTTTATGATGAACGGCTCCCTCACGATATCGTTAATGGCAAAGGATTTGAGCACTGGCGCAAGCAGGTAGAGCGTGAGTCTCCTGACTTATTAAAATTCGATATTGAGGCACTTAAAACACGGGATGCCAACGACGTGACTCAGGCGCAGTACCCTGACCACCTAACGTTAGCAGGGGTTGCCTATCCGGTTAGCTATCACTTTGATCCTGATGCAGAAGATGATGGCGTTACGCTAACAGTGCCTGCCGCTATGTTGCCTCAGTTGCCCGTGCACGCGCTTGAGTGGTTAGTGCCGGGGTTGCTGCGCGAAAAGTGTATTGCGCTACTTAAATCACTGCCGAAAAGCATTCGTCGTCAAGTGGTCCCCATTCCTGACTGGGTCGATGCGGCGCTGGAAATGCTCGTGCCTGATAACCGCCCACTGACCGAGGCGCTTGGCGAGTTTATTCGGCGGCGAACGGGTACTCGTGTACACCCAGATGACTGGCGGCTTGACCTGCTAGCACCACATTTAATCATGAACGTGCGCGTTGTTGATCACGCTGGTAAAACGCTGGGCCAGGGGCGTGACGTACGTGCCCTGGAAAGGCGCTTTGAAGAAGCCGCCAGCAGGGGAGCTCAGGCGTTAGCGGAGCAGGCTAATCAGGCTCCGGCGCTTGAAGGTCTACCTAGTGAGCCGCTTCCCGAGTCTCGGGTGACGACTCAGGCGGGTATTCGTGTTGAGGCCTACCCGGCACTGGTAGCAGAAGATGCACGCTTCAAAGTGGCACTTTTCGATCATCCCGCCAAGGCAGCGGCAGCGCATCAAATGGGTGTGGCGCGTTTGGCGATCTCACAACAGCCGGATCAGATGAAAGCGATTAAGCGTTTGCCGGGGGTGGAAAAATGCGCGTTGCTGTTTGCGAAGGTTGGGACCAAAAATGAGCTGGTTGATGATCTTTTACTGGCGGTGTTTACTCAAGTAGTGGCTGCGCATCCTCTGCCACGTTCGGAGCAAGCCCTTAAGCAGCGCTTGCAAACATCTGAAGAAAGCTTGTTAGCGCATGCACAAACACTGTTAACGCATGTTGAGGCGGCGCTGAAAGGGCACTTGGCAGTGACCAAAATTTTAAAAGGGAAGCTCAATTTTGCGTTGGCGCTTGTTTACAGTGATGTCAGCGCGCAGATGAAGCGATTGGTTTACCCCGGTTTCATTCGCGATGCAGGAGAGTGGTTAACGGAGTATCCTCGTTATACAGAGGCTGCGTTAATCCGGCTGGAAAAAGCCGCGCGCGAGCGAGGGCGCGACCAAATGCTAATGCACGATGTCCAAGCATTGGAAACGCGTTTTGACGCGCGCCGTAAAAGTGAGCGCAGAGGCGACGCGGAAGACCCAGAGTTAGTGGCATTTGGTTGGTGGATTCAGGAGCTCCGGGTGTCTCTGTTTGCCCAGCAGCTGGGTACTAAAATGCCCGTTTCTGTAAAGCGCCTAGAAAAGCGTTGGGAAGAGCTTGTTAGCGTTTAACGCTTGTCGTAATACGATAATAGGCTTACGTCGTTAAGCCAATGCACCCAGATGACAACATCGATTGACAGCCAGCGACTCTCAGTAAGCCGCTAAAAGGAGAAAGGCATGACACATGTGGTGATTACCGGTACAGGACTTTACACGCCGGAACACGCCATTGATAACGCGTCGTTGGTGAAAGCATTTAACGCGTGGGTAGACAGCCAAAATGCTCGGCATGCTGATGCGATCTCACGTGGTGAACGAGAGCCGTTGTCACACTCCAGTAGCGAGTTTATTGAAAAGGCATCTGGCATTAAAAGTCGTTATGTGTTGGATGCCTCAGGAATTCTTGACCCAGCGCGAATGCGGCCTAAACTGCCACAGCGCAGCAATGATGAACCGTCTATTCAGTGCGATATGGCTACCCAGGCGGCACAACAAGCATTGGCAGCCGCTAACGTTGATGCCGCTGACATCGAGCTTGTCATCGTGGCGTGTTCGAACCTAGAACGTGCCTATCCAGCTGTGGCTGTCGAAGTTCAGCGGGCGTTAGGCACCAGCGGTTACGGTTTCGATATGAATGTAGCCTGTAGTTCAGCCACATTTGCGCTTGAAACAGCGGCCAATGCGATTGCATCTGGTAGCGTAAAGCGGGCTCTCATTGTAAACCCTGAGATCTGTTCGGCACATCTCAACTTTACAGATCGCGATAGCCACTTTATTTTTGGCGATGCTTGTACAGCAATGGTACTGGAAAGCAGTGATTGCGCTGTGTCTGATGAGCAGTATGAAATATTAGGTACGCGTCTAGTGACGAAGTTCTCTAATGCGATTCGTAATAACGCAGGCTTCCTAAATCGCGTCACCGACAGTGATCCGTTGGCGCTGGACAAATTATTTGTACAAGAAGGGCGGCGGGTGTTCCGAGAAGTGTGCCCCATGGTTGCTCAACTGATTTCGAGCCATTTAGCCTCTCTAGAGCTTTCTGGAAGCGACTTGAAGCGCATGTGGCTGCATCAGGCTAATCAGCATATGAATGACCTGATTGCGCGAAAAGTGCTAGGTGTGGAGCCTAGTAAAACGCAAGCGCCCATTATTCTTGATCGCTATGCTAATACCAGCTCAGCGGGATCGATTATTGCCTTTCACCTGCATCGTGAACAGTTAGAAAGTGGTGATATTGGTGTGATTTGTTCGTTTGGCGCAGGTTACAGCGCCGGTAGTGTTGTTATACGTCGTCAATAACAGTGCTTTTGGTTAATTATTTCCAGGCGTGAAATGCGGCGAGCCGCACGCCACACATGTTGAGAAAGGAGCTACCATGCTTGGGTTGTTAGCAAAGCCAAAAAGCGCGTTTAGTTTGTGCTACAAGGGATTGCCTGTCTTGCTGCTAGCCGTATTAAGCATGAGTGGGTGTGCTAGTTCAGGGGGGAATGTTGGCGAGCAAGTCCACCCTGAAGATCCTTGGGAAGGGTTTAACCGTCGCGTGTTTGCTTTTAATGACGTGCTAGACCGTTACACGTTAAAGCCAATCGCTAAAGGGTACCAGACGGTTACCCCCGATCCCGTGCAAACTGGGGTAGGTAACTTTTTCGCTAACCTTAGCGACGTGCGTACCGCGTTAAATAGTTTACTCCAAGGTAAGCCCGCTAATGCAGGGCTTGCTACTTCGCGCTTTTTAATCAACTCGACGGTGGGTATCGGCGGGCTGTTGGATTACGCTACGTTGATGGAAATCAATGCTGATAAGGAAGATTTCGGACAAACGCTGGCGGTGTGGGGGTGGGATGACTCGCGCTATTTAGTGCTACCGCTGCTCGGTCCTAGAACACTTAGGGATACCACTGGGCTACCTTTTGATATTGCAGCTCATCCGCTTACTTATCTGGATGACCATGCGCTAAGGGATGGTTTAGCGGCACTGGATATTATTCATATTCGCGCAGGGCTACTTGATCAAGAAGACTTGATTAGTGGCGACCGTTACCGCTTTGTTCGTGATGCCTTCTTACAACGCCGTCAGTTTGAGATTAATGATGGTGAGCTTGGGGATGACCCGTTTGCTATGGACGATTTTGAATTCGACGATACCGATTTTGGTGACGACGATTTCGCCGATTGAGGCTTAATATGGATCATTCCAAGCAGTTGATCGCGGTGATCGATGAGCCAGGGCAAGAGCGTGACGCGCTAGCAGAAGCGATTACGTGCGATGGCTTGTGGGTATTTGCAGCAGATAATATTGATAATTTGCCTGCCGACACAGCGCTTATCGTTGCTCATGCAAGGGCAGTGCCGCGCCAGCAGTGGTCGCAGCTGACACATCGTTTGCCTACCTTGGTCGTCAGTGATTCTCGTCAGGACGCGGACCTGATTAAGGCAGTCGATGTTGGTTTAGTTGACTATATTGTTCATCCACTACGCCACGCAGAACTGTTGCGCCGGATGATTCGCAAAGCCATTGAGCTTCATACATTGGCTCAGGAGCGAGACCGAGACCGAGAGCGTCTGGCCGAATTAAACGAAAGCCTGGAAACGCATTTAGCCTTGCTGCGTATGGATCAACAGAGCGGTGGTCATATTCAGCGCCGTTTATTGCCTATTCATCCCAAAATCATCAATGGTGTGTACTACGATTACTGGTTTGCACCTTCGCTGTATTTGTCGGGAGACTTCCTTGACTATCAGCGCTATAACGATCGCTATAGCGCGTTCTATTTTGCCGATGTGTCTGGGCATGGGGCGTCCTCTGCGTTTGTTACCGTACTGCTCAAGTATCTATGCAATCGATGGCTTAATGAGTGGGATGGCCAATCGCCAGAACAGTTGGCCCCTAACTGGTTGGCGGCATTAAACAGAGAGTTGCAGGATACTGATATTGGCAAACACGCGACCTTGTTTGTTGGTGTCATTGACCATCAGGAGCGGACGCTTCACTATTCGCTCGGTGCACAGCTTCCTATGCCATTGCTAGTGTCTGGTGGTAAGCTAGTACGTCTGGCAGGAGAGGGAATGCCAGTAGGTCTTTTTCCAGATGTAGAGTATCCTTCGCTCAGCTGTGCTTTACCGGCCGATTTTCATTTATGGCTGTGTTCAGACGGTGTATTGGAATGCTTGCCGGGTAAGACACTCGACACGCGGCTCAAGGAACTTGAGCAATTAGTAAGTGAAAGTGTCACGCTTGAGCAGTTGCGCGACCGGCTAGCCAACACCAACTCTCTTCTTATAGAAGGTGATGCGGACAGTGAGGCGAACCAGGACCGCGATGCTTTACCCGATGACCTGACAATCATGATGGTGAGCGGATTTGGTCATGCTGATTGAAGAAGGCCGCATTAAAGCGGCGTTCGACTCCGGTGTTTTTGTTTTAAAATTATGCGGCGACGTGCGCTTGACGTTGTGCGCTACGCTTGATTCTCAGGCTCAGCGCCTAGCTGAAACGCCTGGGCTAACGGCGGTAATGATCGACCTGCGCGAAGCGACGAATGTTGATTCGACGGCGCTGGGTTTTCTGGCCAAAGTTGCTATGGCGGTAAAAGGGCGCTTAGAGCACCCACCCACCATCATTGCTGATAACCCAGATGTACGGAAAATGCTGGATGTAATGGGTTTTGCACGTTTTTTTACGCTGATGGAAGCCCCATTGCAACAAGCGTCGAAACTAACATCGGCCCTAGAAGACTTGCCTGCTGAACCCGCTGACGAAGAGGGGCTGCGTGAACGTATTTTAGAGGCCCATCGAATTCTGATGCATATGAACGAGCACAACCGCGAACAGTTTCAACCGCTTGTGGAAATGCTCGAAGCGCAAAATTCGACGGCCCACTAGCAGCGCACTTCATCTGTATGTAGGTTTCAAGAGCATACTAAATAAGAAGGCCCTCCTGAGATAAACATCCTGGAGGGCCTTTTGACTTTTGCTGCCGCCTATAGCTGTGTTAGCGATGCAGCGGAGTCAGCAATCGAATTAGCTGCTGCGAAGCTTACTTAGCAATTCTTCGAGTTTGCGCTGGTCAGCCATAAACTTGCGAATACCTTCTGCCAGTTTGTCCGTCGCCATTTCATCTTCGTTCATTGCCCAGCGGAAATCTGCCTGCGCTAACGCTTCACTCGGTGCGCTGCTGGCTGCTTTGGGAATGAGTTGTTGTGGTAACTCTCCTTGAAGTTCGTCTAGTTCGTTGAGTAGTGCAGGGGATATCGTCAAGCGATCACAGCCAGCGAGCGCCTGAATTTCACCCACGTTTCTGAAACTTGCGCCCATGACGATGGTGGAGTAGCCATGGCCTTTGTAGTAGTCATAAATGCGCTTAACAGACTGCACGCCTGGGTCGTTGACACCGCTAAAATCTGTGTCAGGGGCTTTGGCTTTATGCCAATCGAGAATACGGCCTACGAACGGTGAAATAAGCGTTGCACCAGCATCTGCACAGGCCTGTGCCTGGGCAAAGCCAAATAGCAGGGTTAAGTTAGTGCGAATGCCGTCACGTTCAAGTTGGCGAGCGGCTTGGATGCCTTCCCAGGTCGATGCCATCTTGATCAAAATACGCTCTGGACCCACGCCCTGCTGAGCGTATCGCTCAATCAGCGAGTGTGCCTTGGCAATGGTGGCATCACGATCAAACGATAGTCGGGCACTGACTTCAGTTGACACGTAACCAGGTACCAACTCGCTGATTTCGCTGCCGATATCAACGGCTACTCGATCTACTGCGTCTTCCAGGTTGGTGCTTTCTTTAGCAATGCTGGCGAGTCGTGCACGTCGCTCTTCCTGCTGAGCAGCTTGCAAAATGAGCGAGGGGTTGGTCGTGGCATCTTGTGGCTTAAAGCGGCGGATAGCGTCAAGGTCGCCGGTGTCAGCGACAACCGTGGTCATCTCTTTTAATTGAGTTAGTAGGCTAGTGGCCATGCATCGTTCCTTGTCGTCGTTGAGATAGTTGTCGTTGGGATACTTTAGCAAGGGCATTGCGTGGCGAACAGAGACCGACAAATGAATTGAAATCGATTATTATTAGCGGCCTATCTATTCAGCGGCATTCTCTGCTGAATAATGCCAACTTCAAGGATGTTTATGGAACTTAATCCTCGTCGGGTGGCGCTGTTGGTGGCGGCCAACACAGCGCTTGCGCCGTTTGCGATTGATGCTTACTTACCAGCCATTGGGGTACTGGCAGAAAACATCAATGCGAGTATTCATCATACTGAACTCTCAATCAGTATGTTTTTATTTGGCTTCGCAATCGGTCAGCTGTGCTTTGGGCCGCTGTCAGACAGGGTGGGGCGTAAGCCTGTTTTGCTCAGTGGCTTAGTGGTGTTTATGCTCGCAAGCCTAATGATCACCACCGTTGATAGCTTGCCCTCTTTACTGGTATGGCGATTCATTCAAGCATTAGGTGGCGGCGCTTGCGTGGTTAACTCTGCGGCGATTGTGCGCGACTGTTTTAGCGGACGTGAAGCCGCCAAAGTCATGTCGACGATGGCCATGATCATGATGCTGGCGCCGTTGGTGGCACCTGCCGTGGGTAGCCTCTTGCTGCACATTGCGGGATGGTGGCTGATATTTGTGTTTTTAGCCGCTTATGCAGGGTTTTTGCTTTGGCTGCTAGGTACTCGTTTACCCGAAACACGAGATACTAACTTGCCCGCGGCTTCGCCACGTCAAGTCGTACGAAACTATGTCAGTGTGCTGCGTCATAAAGAGGGGATGGGCTACATTTGCGCTGTCGCAGCTTCATTCGCTGGGCTGTTTGCTTTTGTAACCGCCTCTCCATTTTTATACTTAGACTACTTCTCACTATCGCCTAGCGTTTACCCAATGGTATTTGGCGTCAATGTTCTGGTGATTGCGCTGTCTAATCGCGTCAATATTCATTTGCTGCGTAAGCGTTCACCACAACAGAACTTACGACTAGGGTTAACGATCCAGTTAATTGCAGCACTGGGACTGGTTATCGCGACAGCGCTTAATTTGGCGTCGCTGTATGTGGTGGTGCCTCTAGTCATGCTGTTTACCGGCATGATTGGTTTGATCACGCCTAATGCGATTTCTGCGTTATTGGATCATTTTGGGCATATCAGTGCCACGGCGACTGCACTGCTAGGTGGCATCCAGTTTAGCTGTGGAGCAATTGCCGGGGTGCTGGTGGGCTTGTTCCAAGTAGAGCACCTATGGCCGATGGTGCTTACTATGCTGGGGGCTGCGTTGCTGGGTAATATCGGCGTCCGAAAGCTGACAAGAAAGCCCGCCTACGGAGATTCGTACTGATGCTTTGTGCGGATGATTGATTTAAATGAATAACTCGTTGCCATGGATAGATATGCCACTTGGCGTGTGGCTAGCCTGTTCAGCCGTATTAATGCTGGGTGCTTTCGTACAGCGTGCGACAGGTTTCGGTTTGGCAGTGGTAGGGGCGCCACTACTGTTGATGCTAGAACCACGTTTGGTGCCGGTAGTACTCGTGTTGTTTGGGTTCACTGTTTCATTGCTGATGGTGCGCCACTACTGGCAAGAAATACGCCTGGATGCGATAGGCATTGCCTTGATTGGCCGCTTGCCAGGGAATGCGCTGGGCATTTGGTTATTGTTAACTGCTCCGTTGGTGGTGCTCGAAAAACTGATCGCCGCTATCGTGTTGTTTGCTGTGATAGTAACGCTGTTTCGTTTTCATCCCCCCGTCAACCGTGTGACGCTGTTCCTGGCAGGTGTGCTGTCAGGCGTTTTTGGCACGGTGGCCGCCATCGGTGGCCCTCCAATCGTCCTGCTAATGCACGGCTTTCCACCCGATCGCCTGCGCGGTAATTTGGCTGCTTTCTTTATTCTGACATCTCTTCTAACGCTTATGACGTTAGCGCTTGCGGGCCAGGTGTCCGCTTGGCATTTTAAATTGGCGTTGACGTTTCTACCTGCCGTGTTAATCGGGAATGCGCTGGCAGATGTGATCGCCCACCGATTGGATCGGCGGTTGCTGCAGGGAGTCTCGCTTGGGCTATGTACGTTAGCCGCGTTGGGCTTATTAATGTAGCACTTGTGCAATGCAGCACTCTTAACTGAAAAATCATGCCGATGACTTAGAGTGTCATAAAGTTGTCATCGAAACGGTGCAAAGTACGTCTTGCGAAGGCCAGAACCCTACATCGACAGGAGTATTTCGCATGAACCGTATTCTAAAAACCACCGTTATCGCGGCTGCCGTAATGAGCGTTGCCGGTGTTGCCCAGGCACGTGACCAGATCCGCATCGTAGGTTCCAGTACCGTTTATCCATTTGCCAGCTACGTTACTGAAGAGTTCGGTGCGACTACCGGCAATCCGACGCCTGTTATTGAATCGACAGGTTCGGGCGGCGGTTTGCGCCTGTTCTGTAACGGTATTGGCGAAGGCACGCCCGATATCACCAATGCTTCTCGTCGCATGAAGGTTTCCGAGTTTGAGCGTTGTGAAGAGAACGGCGTTACCGACATCACCGAAGCTAAAATCGGTTCTGACGGCATCGTATTGGGTCAATCAAGCGAAAATGGTGACGTTGCTTTGACCCGTGAGCAGATCTTCATGGCGGTAGCTGCCATGGTGCCGGTTGATGGCGAATTGGTTGAAAACCCCTACACCAACTGGAGCGAGATCGACGCTTCGCTGCCAGACCGCGAAATCTCCATTTATGGACCGCCCACGACTTCTGGTACCCGCGATGCATTTGAAGAGCTGGTAATGGAATCTGCATCTGAGGGCATGGATGTTTACGGCGATGAAGCCTACACCG
Source organism: Halomonas sp. 3F2F (assembly GCF_014897805.1). Lineage (NCBI taxonomy): Bacteria > Pseudomonadati > Pseudomonadota > Gammaproteobacteria > Oceanospirillales > Halomonadaceae > Halomonas > Halomonas sp. 3F2F. The sequence goes on along the minus strand of NZ_JABUZE010000100.1, from coordinate 18,618 downwards.
ATATTCGTTCTGACGGTGTTTACATCGATGCCGGTGAAAACGACAACCTGATCGTTCAGCGCCTTTCAGAAGACACCGGTGCCTTTGGTATCTTCGGCTACTCTTTCCTTGAAGAGAATTCTGACACGATCAGCGCCGCCAGCATTGATGGCGTTGAGCCTGAAGCTGACGCGATCAGTTCAGGTGAGTACCCGGTAGCACGCTCACTGTGGTTCTACGTGAAGAACCAGCATGCTGAAGAAGTATCGCCGATGTACGACTACGTCGATATGTTTATGAGCGAGATGATGATTGGCAGCGATGGCTATCTGCGCGATATCGGCTTGATCGTTCTGCCAGAAGCTGAGCGTGAAGAGTGGCGCCAAAGTGTCGCTGACCGCACGACAATGACAGCAGACGTTCTTAAGTAAGTTGGTAGGTCAGGTGTAAAAGTGGCCGGCAGCGTAAGCTGTCGGCCCATTATTGTTGATAGGTTTCTTAACCGGTGACGACGTGAGAGAGATGCGATGCAGACCAACCAGCTTCTACTGATTTTTTGTGCTGCACTATTGCTGCTGGGGCTGCTGGCTTTTTTTGCTGGCCGTTCAAAAGCCACTCGGTTCCGTAGCGCGGGCACGGCTATGTTTGCTCAGCCAGATCAATACGCCTGGTTTACCGTGCTCTCTACCGCCGGGCCTGCGGTACTTGTTAGTGCGCTAGGAGCATTTGCGCTGCTATTAATGGGGGCAAATATCCCCACGCTCTATTTATTTGCGGCGAGTTTGGTAGTGGCAGCCATAGGGCTAATGGTGAGCCTTAACCAAGTGAAGCCCAATTTTCATGCCCGTCAAGCCATAGAATCGGTAATCGGTAAAGTCTTGGCTGGAGCAGCATTAATTTCGATTTTCACTACCTTTGGTATTTTGTTCTCGATCATTTCCGAGGCGCTGCGCTTTTTTCAAATGCACAGCTTCTGGGAATTTATTACCGGCACCACCTGGAACCCGGGGGCAAGCTTTTTAGCTGCAGCGGGTCGTGGCGATGGTGGCGGTGCTGAGTTTGGCTCGGTACCGCTATTCGCTGGTACCTTTATGATTACTGCTATCGCCATGCTGGTGGCGGTGCCTGTCGGTTTGCTCTCAGCAATTTACATGTCCGAATTTGCGCCAAGTAAAGTGCGCACCGTTGCCAAGCCGGTGTTAGAGGTTTTGGCGGGTATTCCTACCGTGGTTTACGGCTTTTTTGCCGCCATCACCGTAGCGCCGATTATCGTTAATATCGCTGGTTTTTTTGGGCTCGATGCTTCTTATAACAATGCGCTGGCGCCTGGCATTGTGATGGGCATTATGATCATACCGTTTATCTCATCGCTGTCTGATGACGTGATCAACTCGGTGCCAGATAGCATGCGCCAAGGGTCGTTGGCACTGGGCATGACCAAAGGGGAGACCATTCGTGATGTGGTGGTGCCCGCTGCAATGCCAGGGATTATCTCTGCTGCGCTCTTAGGTATGTCGCGTGCGATGGGTGAAACCATGATTGTGGTGATGGCCGCAGGTATGCGTCCCAACTTAACCGCCAACCCGCTGGAAGATATGACCACGGTCACCGTGCGCATTGTGGCAGCATTAACTGGCGACCAAGAGTTTGCAAGTGCTGAAACGCTATCGGCTTTCGCGTTAGGGCTCGTGCTGTTCGTTGTTACGCTTGTGCTTAATTTGGTGTCGGTTCTGATGATCCGTCGTTTCCGCGAAAAATATCGCGTGAATAACCTGTAACGTCGAGGAATTGTTTCGATGAGCCATACTTTTGACGAAATCAGCCAGCAGCTTAAAAAGCGCCACCGGAAGTCTACCCGCCTCAAATGGATAACCATGGGGTCGTTAGGGCTGGCAGGCTTGTTCCTGGTGCTGTTTTTTGCAGACATGCTGACTAAAGGTCTGCCTGCTTTTCAGCAAGCGTATATACAAGTCGAGATCAACTATACCGAAGAAGCCGAAACCGATGGGCGGAAGGCGTTTGATGAAGAGCTGCTGCCCATTATCAGCCGCACGGTAGTGCGCGTGATCCCGATGGAACTTCGCAATAATCCTGACATGATTGGTACCAGCGAAACCCAGTGGGTGCTATCGACCAGTGGGGTGGATCAGTATCTGAAAGGTCACCGGCATCGTTTAAGTGAAGAAGAACAGGCGGCTATTGATGCCCTGGTTGAAGCGGGTCAGGTAGATCTTCGCTTCAATAGCACCTTTTTTGGTTCGGGTGATTCAAAAATTGCCGAGAATGCAGGTATCCTCTCGGCCGTTGTCGGTACCGTGATGACAATGATCGTCACCCTGGCTATCTCGTTCCCTATCGGCGTTATGACGGCGATTTATCTGGAGGAGTTTGCTCCAGACAACCGCTTTACTCAGCTCATTGAGATTAATATCAACAACCTTGCTGCGATTCCCTCGATTCTGTTTGGTCTGCTGGGTCTTGCGATCTTTATTAACTTCTTTGGGGTGCCGCGTTCGTCGCCGTTAGCGGGTGGTATGACTCTGGCGCTGATGACGCTCCCCGTTATTATTATCTCAACACGTACTGCACTGCGTAGCGTGCCGGAATCCATCCGCCATGCTGGCTTTGGGGTGGGATGTTCGCGCTGGCAAGTGGTGCGGGATCACGTTTTACCGTTAGCTATGCCAGGTATTATGACCGGCTCTATTATTGGCTTGGCGCAAGCGATGGGTGAAACAGCACCGTTGATTATCGTGGGTATGGTGGCTTTTATCCCCGATGTGGGTGCTTCATTTACCGAAGCAGCCACCGTCATGCCAGCTCAAATATTTACCTGGTCAGGTGAGCCAGAGCAGGCGTTTGTAGAAAAAACCGCCGGCGGTATTTTGGTGCTACTCACCATACTCATCTCACTCAACGCCTTTGCCGTTGTGTTACGTAAGAAATTTGAGCGTCGCTGGTAGGCCAGCGCGATAGAGGACATGATTATGAATAGCCAAGCACCCGTAATGAATAGCCAAGCACCTGTAATGAATGGCCAGCAAGTCCCTGCGGCTGGGCAACCCTACACGCGAAACGACGCTGCGTGCCACGACCTGAGCTTCCGGGTTCGCGATTTGAATCTGTGGTATGGCAAAAACCAAGCGTTGAATAATCTGAATATTGATCTATTTCAGAAAAATGTGACGGCACTGATTGGCCCTTCGGGGTGTGGTAAGTCGACGTTTTTACGCTGCTTGAACCGCATGAACGACTTGATTCCTAGCGTACGAGTCGAAGGCTTGGTTGAGATGGATGGGCTAGATGTTAATGCGCCTAAAATGGATGAAGTGGCGCTGCGTCGCCGGGTGGGCATGGTATTCCAAAAGCCTAATCCGTTTCCTAAGTCGATCTTTGAAAATATCGCTTACGCACCACGCATGCACGATTTGGTCAGTCGTAAAGCCGAGCAGGAAGAGTTGGTTGAAAAGGCGCTACGCGACGCCGGGCTGTGGAACGAGGTGAAAGACAAGCTGCATGAGCCAGGTACCTCTCTCTCTGGTGGTCAACAACAGCGTTTGTGTATTGCCCGAGCGATTGCAGTACAGCCAGATGTGATTTTAATGGATGAACCGACTTCGGCGCTTGACCCGATCTCGACCGCAACCATCGAAGATTTGATGGATAAGCTGAAAGAGCAGTTCACCATTATTACCGTGACGCATAATATGCAGCAGGCCGCACGGGTAGCCGACTACACGGCATTTTTCCACCTGGGGGAAATCATCGAGTACAACGATACCAAAGTGATGTTCTCAACCCCGGCACAGAAAAAAACCGAAGACTATATCTCCGGTCGTTACGGTTAACTAAGACTGCCTGTAGGCTAGCCCCAAGCTAACCTGCAGGCATTTTTTTATTTTTTCATATATGTTTTTTCGTATATTTGCATTGCGAATTTTTGCACTATTCATTTATTTAGACGTTCATGCATACGTTTATCTAAATAGGAGGCCCCATGACATTACGTATCGGTATTAACGGGTTTGGTCGTATTGGCCGATTGGCACTGCGCAGCTTATGGGCTGAGGTTGAAGCTGGTGCAGTAGAGCTTGTGCGTATTAACGACCCAGGCGGTGATTCAGCAACGTTTGCCCACCTGCTTGAGTTTGATTCGGTGCATGGCCACTGGTCTCCAGGTGAAGGGATTGCAGCTTATGACGATGCGATTGTTTTAGATGGTAAAACGGTTGCGTTTAGCGCCAATAAAGCGATTGCCGACAGTGACTGGTCTGCCTGTGACGTGGTCATCGAGTGCTCGGGTAAAATGAAAGAAACCACCAAGCTCCAGGCGTACCTTGATCAAGGCGTTACGCGCGTAGTGGTGAGTGCACCGATTAAAGAAGAGGGCGTGCTGAACGTGGTGGTAGGTGTCAACGATCATCTTTATGACCCTGCTCAGCACCGGATCGTAACGGCCGCTAGCTGTACCACAAACTGCTTAGCCCCGGTAGTTAAAGTGATTCAGGAAACCTTTGGTATTCGCCATGGTTCGATGACGACGGTACACGACATTACCAACACCCAAACAATTCTAGATGCGCCGCACAAAGACCTACGTCGTGCTCGTGCCTGTGGTATGAGTTTGATTCCAACGACAACGGGCTCTGCAAAAGCAATCACAGCCATCTTTCCAGAACTGGAAGGCAAGCTGAATGGTCATGCCATTCGTGTACCGCTGGCCAATGCATCGCTCACCGACATGGTGTTTGAGCTTGAGCGTGAGGTCACGGTGGAAGAGGTCAATCAAGCGCTGAAAGCGGCCGCGGAGGGAGGACTCGCCGGTATTTTGGGGTATGAAGAGCGCCCGCTGGTATCGATTGATTATCGCACTGATCCGCGTAGCTCCATTATTGATGCGCTTTCTACCATGGTGGTCAACGGCACCCAGCTTAAGCTTTACGCCTGGTATGACAACGAGTGGGGCTATGCCAACCGCACGGCCGAGTTGGCGCTAATGGTAGCTGGTGAGAAGGCAGCTAAAGAGCGGGTCGTGAGTGAGCAGAAGGACCGTGGCTGATTCGTCGTCGCTAAAGGTGTTCGCGCGCGTAAAGGCGCTACCTTTTGAGGTGCGCCAATACATGCTGATCACTGGCAACTACTGGGCGTTTACCATTACCGACGGCGCGCTGCGCATGCTGGTAGTGATGTATTTCCACCAGCTAGGTTACTCGCCGCTGCAAATCGCCATGCTGTTTCTGTTCTATGAAGCGTTTGGCGTCGTGACCAACTTGGTCGGCGGCTGGCTGGGTGCGCGGTTAGGCTTGAATCGCACGATGAATGTGGGGCTGGGACTGCAAATTGTTGCGCTTGCTATGCTGATGGTGCCCGCAGGGATGCTCACGGTTGTTTGGGTGATGGCGGCGCAGGCGCTGTCTGGCATTGCTAAAGACTTAAACAAAATGAGTGCTAAAAGTGCGGTCAAAGTATTGGTGCCTAAAGAGAGTGCCAACGCTAATAGCTCTCTCTACCGCTGGGTAGCGATGCTGACCGGCTCTAAAAATGCATTGAAAGGTCTAGGCTTTTTTATCGGCGGGTTGTTACTGACGCTGATTGGTTTCCGAGGCGCGGTGATTGCCATGGCGGTGATGCTTAGCGCGGTATTAATGGTCTCTTTATGGCGCTTAAAAGCAGATTTAGGCCGCCAAAAAGTAAAACCCAAATTTTCGGAGATTTTTTCCAAGTCCCGTGCCATCAATGTGCTTTCAGCGGCGCGCTTTTGCCTGTTCGCTTCTAGGGATGTCTGGTTTGTCGTGGCATTGCCGGTATTCCTATACGATCAGCACGGCTGGAGTCACTGGACGGTGGGGGGATTACTGGCAGCATGGATTATTGGCTACGGTGGGGTACAAACCCAGGCACCTAAACTGACCCAGTTGATTAAAGGGGATGCCCGCTCGCTAACCTCAGGATGGGCAGCCGCTTTAGCAGTACTAGCGATTTTATTGGCGTTGTTACCGCTGGCGCAGGTGGGTTGGCTGGTGGTCGGGCTTTTAGCGTTTGGTGTGCTATTTGCGATTAACTCCAGCTGGCACAGTTACCTGATCGTTCATTACGCTCGTGCTGATGGCGTCTCGATGGATGTCGGCTTTTACTATATGGCCAACGCCATGGGGCGTTTGGTAGGAACCTTGCTGTCAGGCTGGCTATATATGGCGTACGGATTGAGCGCCTGTCTTTGGGTATCGGCGGCCTTCGTGACAGCCAGTTCCGTGATGGCACTGGCGTTGCCTAGACAAGCTGCTTAAAGGCCAGTTTCTAGCCTGCTGATAACGCTGCGCCATCCACATAAAGGTGGCGCAATTTCCACCAACCTTCAACGCCAATGCGCAGTCCTTGGTTAGCAAGGTCGGGGTCAATATATATCGAAACACTATCTTGAATATGGTGCTGATAGTGTTGGGTATCTCCTGGATGGTGTGCTTCAGCTACCGCAAGATTGGCGAGGCCTCCGCAGCAGCCGTACCGTGGGGAGAGGCGGACGGTCACAACGCCGCCTTGTTGTTTGATGAAGTCGACGGCGTTGCTGTCGATATCAATGACATGGTTCATTGCTCACCCCGTACTATTGTTCTGGCATGTGGTTCCTGTATTAGCTCGCGGGATAGTAGACGGTTTCGCCATCCTCTTTGGTAAAGTGTGAAACGGGCTGCTCAAGCAGTTCCAATACTAGTTCGGATGGGCGACATAAGCGCGCGCCTTTTTGGCTAATAACGATAGGACGATTGATCAAAATCGGGTGCGCTATCATGGCGTCAATCAGTTGATCATCGTCTAGCGAAGAGTCATTCAATTTGAGCTCTTCAAAAGGCGCGTCCTTTTGGCGCAGCAGCTCTCGTGGTGATATCTTCATCATCGCGAGTAGCGCTACTAGGTGCTCTCGGCTGGGAGGTGTTTCCAAGTAGTGAATTACCTCGGGGTCTTCGCCCGACGCCTTGATCATTGCCAGCGTATTGCGCGAAGTACCGCAGTTAGGGTTGTGGTAGATGGTGACTGACATGGTGAGTTATCTCTTGGTTAGGTGGAAAGATCGGTTTTAGGTGCATTGCGCTGAGCTGGCGATTTAGTAAACGCAGGTGATAGCGTTGTGGGGTCTTGCTCGGTTTTGTGCGACTTAGCCGCTTCTGCCCACCACGTTAATTGCCCCAGCGCGCGCCCAAAATAGTTTTCCCAGCGTTCTTGCTCCTGGGCAAACTCCCCGTCATCGTTCAGCGCTTCCTGCGCTTTAGGTATATGGATCATGGCGGACACTGGCAGGCAGCCAAGCTCAGATAGAAATGCGCGCATGCTAACGGCGGCACGCACGCCTCCCCATTGCCCCATGGAGTAAGTCACGATAGCGCTGGGTTTGAATGCAAACAGTGATGCACCGAAATGATTCAGCAAATGGCTCAGCGCCGGGCTCATGGAGTGGTTATATTCGGGGCTGACCATCACGTAGCCATCGGCTTGTTCAATCTTGCCTGCAAGAGCTTCAAGATCATCGGGAACCGCTGTTTTTGCGTAAGCAAAATGTGGCTTAAAAGGGCCGTTAAGGTCTAACGTTAGCGGGTCTATAACCTCTGCCGTTGTATCGGGTAGCGAGCTAAGTAGGCGTTTGCACGCCTGGGATACCCGCTCGCCTAAACGAGCAGGGGCGGGCGGCGTAGAGGTTCGAGTTGAACCGAGAAAAACTAAGTAATGTGCCATCCGAGTATCTCTTTGTTATGCGTTTTCAGGAAAATGCTGACGCGTGTTGTTGGCAATGCGTACCAGTACGAGCATAAGCGGCACTTCAACTAAAACACCCACTACTGTGGCTAGCGCGGCGCCGGATTGTAAGCCAAACAGTGCAATGGCAGCAGCGACCGCCAGTTCAAAAAAGTTGCTGGCGCCGATCATTGCGCCTGGGGCAGCGATGTTGTGTGGCACACGCCACGCTTTGGCCCAGCCATAAGCGATAAAGAAGATCAAAAATGTTTGGATAATCAGCGGAATGGCGATTAATACGATATGCAGCGGATTATTCAGAATAACGTCGCCTTGGAAAGCGAATAGAAGCACTAGCGTAATGATTAACCCGATGGGCGTGATTGGGCCAACGCGCTTCATAAACACGTTGTCGTACCACTCGGTGCCGCGCTTGGCGATCAGCGTTTTACGGGTGATATAGCCAGCGGTAAGCGGAATGACGATGTACAGCACCACCGACAAAATAACCGTGTCCCAGGGCACTTGGATATTTGAGATTCCTAGTAACAGCACCACAAGCGGCGCAAAGGCAAACAGCATAATCAAGTCATTCAAAGCTACTTGAACCAGCGTGTAAGCCGCATCACCTCGAGTCAGGTAGCTCCATACAAATACCATCGCGGTGCAGGGGGCTACCCCCAATAATATGGCGCCCGCTAGATATTGACTGGCCAGTTCCTCAGCAATAAATGGCTGAAAAATCACCATGAAAAACAGCCAGGCCAAGGCGAACATTGTGAAGGGTTTAATCAGCCAATTGACCGTGGTGGTAATGGTTAGGCCCTTTGGCTGGCGGCGCACTCCTGCAATAGCACTGAAATCAATCTGCGCCATCATGGGGAAAATCATCGCCCAGATTAATACGGCAATCGGAATGGAGACCTGGGCATACTCAAACCGTGATAACACCTCTGGCACGGCAGGGGCGAACTGCCCAAGTGCAATCCCGGTAACAATGGCAATTGCTACCCATACGGAAAGGTAGCGTTCAAACAGCCCCATATCGGCACTGGTGGGTGATGAATTGCTCTGGGTCGTCATAACGCCACTCCCTGATTAAATAGCACGTTGACTGACGCGTTTGGAGACTTCTTCAGCGCTTTCTTTGCGTTCAGAGTAACGGTCGGTTAGCAGATCGCTGCGTTCACGAACCAGCAGCGTAAACTTCACCAGTTCTTCCATAACATCAACAATGCGGTCATAAAATGGAGAAGGCTTCATGCGACCGTTGTCATCAAACTCCATAAAAGCCTTAGGTACCGATGACTGGTTTGGAATCGTCACCATGCGCATCCAGCGCCCTAAAATACGCAGCTGATTTACCGTGTTAAACGACTGGGAGCCACCGCACACCTGCATTACTGCAAGCGTTTTGCCCTGGGTGGGGCGAACGCCGCCTAAGGCAAGAGGAATCCAGTCAATTTGTGCTTTCATAATGCCAGTCATTGCACCGTGGCGTTCAGGTGAGCACCACACCATGCCATCGGCCCACTGTACCAGTGTACGCAGCTCATCCACTTTAGGGTGGCTCGCATCTTCCGCATCCGGCAGGGGTAAGCCGCGCGGATCAAAAATCTTTGTACTTGCCCCCATTGCATTGAGTAGCCGAGCGGCTTCTTCAACGGCTAAGCGGCTGAATGAACGTTCCCGCAGTGAACCGTAAAGCAGCAGGATTTTGGGTGCAGGCTGGTCTCTCGAGGGAAGCCTCAACGTTTCATGATTGGGAGCTTCAAACAGACTGCTGTCTACATTGGGTAAATCGTCAAGCAATGCCATTGGCGGTACCCCTTTTATGTCGAAGAAGTGGTTATTGACGTTATGATATATGTTTTTTCGTATATTTGTACCGGTAACTAGCAGGCTGCAATAATGACGTCATCTTGAAGGCGTAAATTGCTGAAATCACACTCATCAAGAGGCCATTTATTTATGCCAAAGCGTCGCGTGCTATTCCTTTGTAATGCCAATTCTGCACGGTCTTTGATGGGAGAGGCGCTGCTTCGCCAGATGGCAAGTGATCGCTTTGATGCTTTTAGCGCAGGTTCCGAGCCAGATGAACCCCATGCGTTAACGTTAGAGGCACTGCATAAACAGGGCCTTTCTACGGAAGGGTTGCGTAGTAAGTCACTGGATGAGTTTGAGGACGACTACTTCGACTTTGTCATTGTACTTTGCGATAAGGCGCAACAGGTTTGCAGAGACTGGCAAGGGCGCGCCAGAGAAGTACTTTTCTGGGATATTCGTGATCCAAGGCTAATTAGTAAATTAGATGCATACGAGCAAGCGCTACTGGAGATTCGTCGGCGTCTGCAGCTATGGCTGTCCCTGCATGCTCATGATCAGCCACGTGGTTGAAAGAATTTATGCGTATGGTGAATAGTTTAAGCGTTAAAGCGAGCTGGGCGCTGGTGTTAGTGACCTTCACCTGTCTCATATTGGCGATTGGTGGGTTGGGGTTATTTGCCAATCACTTTGGCCGTGAGGCGTTTACGTCGCTGCAGCAACGAGATATGAATCAGATACGTGAGCTTAACGGGGCCTATACCCAGCTGCTGCGTGCTCGTATACAAATGAACCGAGCTGCTGAGCTAATTCGTACTCCCTCTTTTGAGCGTCCAGAACCTTTGTTAGAGGAAGCGGGGAGCTTGTTGAGTACGGCGTCAGCCCGCTTTAACGCTTTCCACTCAAGTTTTGCTGAGGATGAGCGGCTTGAGCTTGTGGATCAGTTGGCGAATGATTTCCACTCATTGGTTAATAATAATTTAAGTTTGCAAATGATGATGCTGGAAGAGCGCGATGTTCGAGGCTTCCTATCTGGCGAATCTCGCGTGGATGAGAGTAGTCAGCAGTTTGTGACTGCTGCGGAAGCCTTCTACGCTTACTCGGTCGCCCGTGGTGCTGGGCTGCTTGATCGCTTTCAAAAAGTATCGTCGCTACTATTTTGGGGAGTGCTTGGCGTTGTTGTTGTGGCAATGCTGGTCATCGCGTTAGTGGTATGGGGCGTGCGTAACAATGTTTTGCAGCCTTTGCGTGTAATAACGCAGCACTTTAAACGCATCGCCAAGGGCGATTTATCAACGCCAGTCGACGCCCATGCCGCTAATGAAATTGGTCTGTTGTTTAGCGAATTGGCAAACATGCAGCATTCGCTAACGTCGACGGTGAACCATCTTAACAACAGTAGCCAACAGGTTTATACCGATAGCCAAGTCATGGCAGCTCAAAGCCAACAATTGGCGGGGCAAACTGACTCGCAAGTAGCCGCGCTCGTACAAATGGCGGCAAGCCTTAAGCAGTTAACCGCAACCGTAAATCAGAATGCAGAAAGTGCGGCGCATGTGAGTCAAGCGACGACGGGTGTCGCTCATAAAGCGCAGCAAGGTGATCAGGTAATTGCTCAGTTCATAGCGACTATGCAGTCCATTAACAAGCACTCCGAAGAAATACAAAGCATTATTTCCATGATTGAAAGTATTGCCTTCCAAACGAATATTCTGGCTTTGAATGCTTCTGTTGAGGCAGCGCGTGCGGGTGAGCACGGGCGTGGCTTTGCGGTGGTGGCCAGCGAAGTACGGGCGTTAGCAACGCGCAGTGCTGATGCGGCACATGAGATTCGGTCGCGTATTGAAGCATCTCGCCAGAGTGTTGAGGAGGGGAGTGAGTTATCTCAGCAAGCGGGTGAGCATACGCGCGATATTATGCAGTCGGCCACTCAGGTAGAGCAGTTGATGGCAAGGATAGCCAGCGCGTCGGAAGAGCAGCGTCGTGGTATTGAGGAAGTGAACAGGGCGGTCACGCAAATTGATATGACAACCCAAGATACGCTGAAGCTGGTCAATCACGCGGCACAAAGTGCTGAAGGACTAACTCAAGAAGCTCTGAAAATGCGTGAATATGCTGGTCAATTTCGCATGGCTGAGGATCAGCTTAGCAATAATCATGATGATATCAGTGAAGCTATAGAGGCGCTCAAGTCATTGGACTGGCAGACATTGGCCACTTCAGAAAAGTATGGCGATAGGGAGGATAAACGCGCCTTGGCATGATCAGTATGGCAAGGCGCGGGAGGGTTGATTATATTAGTCGATTAGCTCAACGGCCACAGCGGTGGCTTCGCCACCACCAATGCACAGGCTGGCAATACCACGTTTGCCGCCTTTGGTGCGTAGGGCGTGAATAAGCGTCGCAATGACGCGTGAACCTGTTGAGCCAATTGGGTGCCCTTGGGCACAAGCGCCGCCAAACACGTTGACTTTCTCGTGGGGTAGCCCCAAGTCATCCATCGCCATTAACGTAACGACAGCGAACGCTTCGTTAATCTCAAACAGATCAACGTCGTTAACGCCCCAGCCAAGCTTTTTCATCAGCTTTTCAATGGCACCGACTGGCGCAATGGTGAATTCGCTTGGATGGCGGGAGTGGGTGGTATGGCCAAGCATTTTCGCTAGTGGCTTTACACCATGGCGCTTAGCGGCTTCATGGCTGGCCAAAATAAGTGCGGATGCACCGTCGGAAATTGAGCTAGCATTGGCAGCAGTAATAGTACCGTCTTTGGCAAACGCCGGGCGCAGCTGGCGAATTTTATCTAGCTTCGCTTGGAAAGGCTGTTCATCATGCTCGACCAGCGTTTCACCTTGGCGGCTGGTGACTGTTACCGGTGCCATTTCTGCCGCTAAGTGGCCGTTATTGGTAGCGTCCATAGCGCGCTCTAAGGATGCAATGGCAAAGTCATCCAGACGCTCGCGCGTGTAGCCACGCTCTGAGGCAACATCCTGAGCGAAAACGCCCATCAATTTGCCGGTTTCGGCATCTTCTAAACCGTCAAGGAACATGTGGTCCTTTAGCTCGCCATGACCTAGACGATAACCACCACGCGCTTTAGTGAGTACGTGTGGGGCATTAGACATCGATTCCATGCCGCCAGCGAGCAGCACTTCCCCCGTCCCGGCTTTGATCAAATCGTGGGCTAGCATGGTGGCTTTCATGCCAGAACCACACAGTTTATTGATCGTAGTAGCCCCATTGGCATCGGGAATGCCAGCCTGACGCATGGCCTGGCGGGCTGGCCCTTGTTTTACGCCAGCGGGTAGTACACAGCCCATGATGCCTTCTTCAATAACGGATGCTTCGATACCCGCTCGCTCTATGGCAGCGCGGATTGCAACGGCCGCGAGTTCGGGAGCCGTCATGCTGGAAAGACTACCCATCATGCCGCCCATTGGCGTGCGGGTGGCAGATAAAAATACAACCTCGGTGGCATTACTCATTTGTGCGTCTCCTGTCGGATTTCTTGTGATTATCTTGCTGTAAGCTTAGTGATGCGTTGACCCGTTGGCGGGGCTGTGGTCTTCTCCTAAGTAACCAAGCAAGCGCTAGTGTAAATGACATGAATGTAATGAATGCTTCCCCTCGCCGCAAGGAATTGACACGTTTAGCGGCTCAGCTATTCGTCCAAGAAGGCTTTGATCGCACCACGGTGCGTATGCTGGCGCAAGAAATGGGTATCAAGTCTGGCAGCTTGTTCCATCACTTCAAAGATAAGCAGGAAATCTTAGCTGCGGTAATAGAGGAGGGTACCCAGAATGCTCTTAGCATTGCTAAAGCAGCGCTTCAAGAGTGCGACAATGATCCTGAGGCGCGTCTGCATGCTATGGCCCGAGCGCACTTAGAGACGCTTTTCGCTGATCGCAATGCCCATGTGGTCGCGTTATTTGAATGGCGACGGTTAGATCCAGATGCGAGTGCCCATTTAAGCCACCTGCGGGATGCTTACGAAGCACTATGGGTAGAGGTTATCGATGATGCGCTGGCAGCAGAGCTTATTCACGGTGACCGCTTTCTTGTATCGCGGTTTATATTGGGTGCGCTGAATTGGACGGTACGCTGGTACGACCCGAGTGGGCCGCGCACCCCCGATGATCTAGCCGATGAACTGGTCGCGATGATTATGGCCCGTTAACACCCCTCTCGACCAACGTCTAATCCGTTTACGACGCTGATTGCTTGCGCTCCCGCGCAAATGCTTTTAGCGTTAGTTTAATTGCAAGGTTTCCGTTAACGTAAACGGACAATAATAAAGTGTAAGATCGAAACCTGGCCTGTCTGTTTGCGTACAACTGCTCACGACTAACAACATAAGAGAGCCATCATGACAGCAACATCAGCGTCACTACCCACATATTCCACCTTCCTGGAAGGCTTTACGGTTGACACCATGATTGCCAGGCTGGATGACCATCAGGATGGTTGCCTTAATGCCTTTGAGGCATGCTGCGGTCGTCATGTACGCCAGGGGCGAGGTGATGTGCTTGCGCTCGTGCAGGAAGATATCAATGGACAAACCCATACGCTGACGTATGCAGAACTAGACGAGCAGAGTGGTAAACTTGCTGGCTGGTTTAAGGCCCAAGGGCTTGGTGAAGGGGACCGTATTGCCTGCATGCTGCCGCGCTCAGCAGCGCTGTTAGTGGCGGTTCTTGCCACCTGGCGAATTGGTGCGGTTTATCAGCCGTTATTTACTGCGTTTGGTCCTGATGCGGTGGATTATCGCCTGGGGCGCGCTGACACCAAGCTGGTTATTACCGATCATGCTAATCGCTTTAAGTTTGATGGGCTAAGCCAGTGTCCGCCTGTTTTGGCAGTAGGCGGGGCCACTAGCGAGCATCCTAATGATCATAAATGGCAGGCTGCGTTGACGCATACGTCAATGAGCGAAAAGCCACCTCGTCTTGCCCCTGAAAAACCTTTTCTTCAGATGTTTACGTCGGGCACGGTAGGCAAGCCAAAGGGAGTGGCTGTGCCGCTTTCCGGTATGACCGCGTTTGCTCTCTATATGGAACTGGCAGTCGATCTTCGCGACGATGATCGCTTTTGGAATATGGCTGACCCGGGTTGGGCATATGGGCTTTATTACGCGATTACTGGGCCGCTGCTGCTCGGTGTTACCACGCACTTCTGCGAGGCAGGTTTCAGTGCAGAAGGTGCCTTGGCTTTCATGAAGCGCCACCATATTACTAACTTCGCCGCGGCGCCCACGGCATACCGCTTAATGAAAGCGTCAGGACTGTTCGATGACGCCCACCAAACCTTAGAGCTTCGCGCGGCAAGCTCTGCAGGCGAGCCTCTAAACACAGAAGTAGTGACCTGGGTGGAGAAATCGTTAGGTTGTCCGGTCATGGATCACTATGGTCAAACAGAAACCGGCATGACCTGTAATAATCATCACTCCCTTGATCACCCTAAACATGTGGGAGCGATGGGTGTGCCAATGCCGGGCTACCGCTTGGCTATCTTGGACGCCGAGTATAACGAACTGCCGCCCGGTGAACCGGGTGTGCTTGCAGTTGATATCAAAAACTCACCCGCCCACTTCTTCCAAGGGTATACCTGGCAAGAAAAAGACCCCTTTGTGAACGGTTACTACCTAACTGGCGATGTCGTTATCCGCAATGAAGACGGCTCGTTTCAATTTGCCGGACGCGATGACGACATTATTACCACCGCAGGCTACCGGGTTGGCCCTACGGATGTTGAAAACAGTGTCATGACTCACCCTGCGGTTGCCGAATCGGCAGCGGTTGGCCAGCCAGACGAGATTCGTGGCGAGGTCATTAAATCTTATATCGTGCTGCGTGATGGGTATGAGGCTAGTGAGGGGCTTGCTGATGAGATCCGCCAGCAAGTGCGTGAGCGTCTTTCTACTCATGCGTTCCCCAGGGTTATCGAATTCGTCGATGAGCTGCCCAAAACGCCTAGCGGCAAGATTCAGCGCTTCAAACTTCGTGCCCAAGCGACTGAGCAAGCACGCAACGACAAATAATCAAAGGAAAGTTGAAATGCAGGTGAAGGATTGTACGTTTTTAATTACTGGTGCTGCTTCAGGGCTAGGTGCGGCAACAGCAGAGCGCCTAATAGCGGCTGGTGGAAGCGTTGTATTGTGTGACATGAATAATAGCGTGTTGGAGCATGCTAAGCGCTTAGGTGATCGTGCAGTGGCCTGCATAGCTGATATCACCTCTGCCGAGCAAATGCAGCAGGCGATTGACGAAGCGATTGCGCTGGCAGGTGACAGCGGCCTTTCGGGTGTTATTCACTGTGCTGGCGTCGTCAGCGTGGCCAAACTGGTTGACCGTAATGGCAATCCCGCAGACCTGGAAAGCTATGCAAAAACGATCAACATTAATTTAGTGGGTACGTTTAATGTGATGCGTTTGGCGGCAGCCGCCATGGCCAAAAATACGCCCAATGAGAGCGGTGAGCGGGGCGTAATTATTAATACGGCTTCTATCGCGGCATTCGATGGGCAAGTGGGGCAGTGTGCTTACAGTGCTTCGAAAGCCGGTGTTGTGGGAATGAGTTTGCCTGCTGCTAGAGAGCTATCGCGTCATGCTATTCGCGTTATGGCGATTGCGCCTGGCGTTTTTGAAACGCCCATGATGAGTGAGATTCCTGACGAAGCGGCTCAAGCCTTAGCCGCTGCGGTGCCTTTCCCCAAGCGGTTGGGTAAGCCAGATGAGTTTGCTCAGTTGGCCGAGCAGATTATTACTAACCCAATGTTGAATGGTGAAGTGATTCGGCTGGATGGCGGCATTCGAATGCAGTAAATAGGCTGGAAAATTAGTAGCGTCTGATAACCTGCCAGCACTTTTGCTGGCAGTTTTTTTGTTTATAGATCAATTTTTTACCGGTTAGTCGACCAAAGTTGTAGCGGTTTTGGGTGTTATATTCAAACGACCGCTTGACTATGGTGCGGCTGCGCGCTAGTTTTCAAACATGTGTTTGAAAGCGGCTTTTTTGAAATCTAAGCCGTACTAAAAATGTAAGCCGCTTTCAGCCCCCTGCTTAGGAGAAGTGACATGCCCAGCTATCAAGCCCCCTTACGTGATATGCGTTTCGTTATGGACGAAATGTTTGACTATCCCAGCCACTATGCAGCGCTACCCTGTGGTGATGAAGCGTCTCCAGACGTCGTGAATGCGATTCTTGAAGAGGGCGCGCGCTTTGCCCGTGATGTGCTGCTTCCGCTCAATCAAAGTGGCGATGAAGAGGGGTGCTTGTTAGAAGGTGGCGAAGTTAAAGCGCCGCAAGGTTTTAAAGAAGCGTATCAGCAATATGTTGAAGGTGGCTGGCCAAGCCTAGCAGCAGATCCTGAACAGGGCGGCCAAGGTCTTCCGCCATCATTGGCGATGATGCTGTCTGAAATGATCTGCGCAACTAACTTAGCGTGGGGTATGTATCCAGGGCTTTCCCATGGTGCTGCCGATGCACTTCGGCACCATGGTACTGATGAGCAAAAGGAAACCTACCTTACCAAGCTGGTTGAAGGCGTTTGGACGGGCACTATGTGTCTCACCGAGCCCCACTGTGGTACTGACCTCGGGTTAATTAAGACGCGTGCGGTGCCTAATGAAAGTGGTGCCTACTCCATTACGGGTACTAAGATCTTTATTTCTGCTGGCGACCATAATCTGGCAGAAAACATTGTGCACCTCGTATTAGCCAAACTGCCTGGCGCTCCTGAGGGCTCGAAGGGTATTTCTCTATTTGTTGTGCCTAAGTTTATGCCAGATGCTCAAGGCAATCCCGGCGATCGTAATGGTGTTTCCTGTGGCTCGCTCGAGCACAAAATGGGCATCCACGGTAATGCGACTTGTGTGATGAACTTTGATGGTGCGACGGGCTATTTAGTTGGAGCGCCTAACAAGGGCTTGGCGTGCATGTTCACTATGATGAATGCTGCACGCCTTGGGGTGGGCATTCAAGGCTTAGGCTTAATTGAAGCCAGTTTCCAAAACTCGCTCAGTTACGCTCGTGACCGGTTACAAATGCGTGCCCTTTCTGGTGCTCAAGCGCCTGAGAAAGCAGCAGACCCGATTATTGTTCATCCGGATGTGCGCCGTATGCTGCTAACCCAGAAGGCGTTTGCCGAGGGTGGCCGCATGCTGGTGCTATACACCGCTCAAATGCTAGATATCGTTGAGCACGGTAAGCCCGGCGAAGAGAGGGAGCAGGCTGAAACTCTGCTTGGTCTATTAACGCCTATCGTGAAAGCGTTTCTCACTGAAGTTGGTTTTGAGTGCACCAATGAAGGCGTGCAGATTTTTGGTGGGCACGGCTTCATTAAAGAGTGGGGGATGGAACAGCTGGTGCGTGATGCGCGTATTACCCGTCTCTATGAAGGTACTACCGGCATTCAGGCGTTAGACCTGCTTGGCCGAAAGGTGTTGATGAGCCAGGGTGAATCGCTAAAAGTATTCACCAAAGAGATCCATAAGTTCTGTAAGTCGGAAGCTGATAACCCTGCTCTAAAAGAGTTTGTTGAGCCGCTAGCGAAACTGAATGCTGAGTGGGGCGAGCTAACGATGGGCGTGGGTATGAAAGCCATGCAAGACCGTGAAGAAGTGGGGGCGGCTAGCGTCGACTACCTCATGTACTCCGGCTATGTCACCTTGGCGTACCTTTTTGCCCGCGCAGCTAAGCAGTCGTTGGTGGAATTAGAGGGTGGCGCTAAGGCGTTTTATGCGGCCAAGTTGAATACTGCTCGTTTTTATTACCAGCGCCTGCTGCCGCGTACTAAAGCACATGCTCAGATGATTCAAGCGGGTGCGGGAAGCCTTATGGCGATGTCGAGCGAAGATTTTGGCTTGGGCTTTGAGATTTAAGCTTTTGAGATTTAGCTCAACAGGAGCGGTTATTCTGCAAAAGCAGATTCATCTGTAGGCTTAACTGAGCACTCTCTGGTCAGGGGACTGATCGGTGGTTTGCGGCAGGTTTGTTCTTAGAACAACACCTGCCGCTTTTTTTATTTCAATTTATTTCCCAATAGCCCTTGCCAAGACGGCAGCGAATCCGTAAAGTACGCATCCGCTG